>NZ_JBEPPY010000014.1:0-127227 GCF_040547575.1 Marinobacter sp. MBR-99
CAACTCTGCATGCTCTGGAAAACCCAATCGGTTCTTCCAAAGGAGAGCCTGAACTTACCAGTTTTCTCATATGCTCCTCCATGAGGTATAACGCCAGCCAGCATGCGCGGCTACGGAATGGAGGCGAAGCCGCAATGCAGTAGGCGTCGCGTGCCTGGCCTTGTTATGGGCGGCCAACAAAGGTAACCCTGATAATTCCGCCGTCAATATCTTCACCCTCAATGGTCTCGATTGCACGGTGTGCTGTCTGATATACCAAAAAGGCATGCCCCATGCTGGGGACACCTCGGGAGGCCCACATTAGGGAAATTTCGGCGTAAAAACTGTAAATGAGTGCCCATTTTTTCCCGAGCCAACCAGTGTTTTGCCTAAGCATGATCAGAGACTTTTTCTGTCTCTGAATGTTTAAGGCAAACTGCTTTTTTCGGGCTGCAGGCATTTCGAATGACAAACTTCCACGACCACTGAGTGCAGCCAGAACTTCAGTGTGAGTTTTCGGAATGTCATCTCTCATACGAGAGCCCCATAACGCCGCTCAGCACGCGCGGCTGCGAAATGGAGGCGAAGCCGCAATGTAGTAGACGTCGCCGTGACTGGCCTGGTTATAAGCTTGCTACTCACTGGTGATCCTACCTGTGTCCCAGAACTCAATGATTTTTGCCCACTGCTTCTGAGACTCTGGCGGCAACAATTCTTGCACCTTATCTGGAACATCCGACCCGACGACGTTTGTGTTTTGTAGATCCTCCAAGATGCCAACGATGGCAGCTTCCCTTACATAACCATCACCCTCAATGAGCCAGCGCTCAATTACCTCGAAAATGTCGGATAGCTCTCGAGTTCGAGATTCTGTAACGAGCCCCGATATATACGTGGCCAAATCTGATAACGCCAAGTATTGAGGAAGCTCTGCCTCATCTTCCCATTCGCTGACGAACTCATTCCAAATCGGCCTGAAACCATCAGAAACGGCCAAAATTGGTTTGAACATCTCTTCCTTTGAGATCATCTCCCGAACCCTCTTGGCTTATAACGCTGAGGTAACCGGCGCCGAAGCGCAGCGGAGGGAACCCAAAGCGGTACGCTTTTGGCGTCCGGTTGACCGCCTGGTTAATGGCCGTTCACCACCGTGGTTGAGCCTGGAAACCCAGACCGCATGCCCTCTCCCGGAAAGCTTGCACCAACTCGACGGATGGAGAAAGGAACCAGAACGCAAACGCTACCCGACCGATTACCATTTGAGACGGACGGCCCCACGACTGGGGCACGTCATGAATACCAACACTGCTGGCCATTGTGGCAACCAAACCAGACAGCGCATTTTCCGGCCTTGGCGATCACCAGAGTGAGCGGGCTTACAACCAATCCCGGTGCCAAGGCCTTTGCACCCCACCTGCCAAAAACTCACGAATGCCGGGCCAATAACGCGAAGCTTAGCGGCGCCCTTGTAATGGAGGCGAAGCCGCAATGGAAAGGGCGTCCGGCGGCCATCGGCCGCGTACTACAGCGACTGGTTAGTGGCAGGTAATGACACTGCCGGCTCCCTGGCACTGACCTTGACGGCCTACTCCGTAACCCGGCACCGACATGAGCCGATGCACTCTGTTTGAAACACCGCCAATGATGCGGTGAATGAACCTGAACCCAAAGGTAGCAGATCCAGACCCAATTTTCGGCGGACGGCCCCAAACGGTGAGCACTGAATTTCCCGCCAAGACTCTTGCTTGCTGATGCAACCAAACCGAACACGGATTCTGACGGCCTTGGTGCTCACCAAATTACGCGGGTTTGGCAACCAAGCACGGCACCAAGGCCCCTGGCACACCGCAGCCCAAAAGGACCGAAGCCATAGCCACTAACGCCGCTGGTAACGGGCCGCTTTGGAGCAGAGCCAAAGGCGGCGCGGAAAAGCGGTCCCGTTGACCGCTTGGTTAGGCAAACTTACCGGCATCGCCATACGCTGATTTTATGTCTCGAAAGACTGCTTCGACGGAAGTTGGCTCGATCTCAAATGCCACTCTTGAACCGAACTCCAATTGCTTTTTGTCGCTGTAGCGAGTTGAACCAGTAAGTTGAGCCTCGACTGCAAGGTGACCAAGCGAATCAAGCGGAAAGAAAGAGAGTTTCAAACTGCGCTCCTCTACTGTTTCTTCTTCTAGCCCTTTCAAACTCAGCTCAGCTTTGCCCTCGCGCTTTTCAAGAAGCGCTTCAATTTGAGAAAGGAACTCAACTACTTCATCGCCCGAGCCGCTCTGTAAATAGCCAAGAAAGCGGATAGAGCCAGAGACTGGCAAGCTCGTCAACGAAGCTGAAACCCTAATTTCCTTGACGTACTGATCGTCATCCCAATACCCAGAGATACCAACGTCGAAAGATATCGAATCTTGCGAATCAACAGAAGATAGCTTCATTTTTACTCTGCCTAACGCGAAGGTAACCGGCGCCGGAGCGCCAGCGGAGGGAACCAAAAGCGGTACGCTTTTGGCGTCCGGTTGACCGCCTGGTTAGTGGCCGGTTACCACCAAGGTCTCCCCTGGCAACCAACGCTGCATGCCCTCTCCCGAACAGCTTGCACCAACGCAACGGATGGCGAAAGGAACCAGAGCGCAAACAACACCAACCCGATTACCGTTTAAACTGGACGGCCCCATAACTGGAGCACGCCGTGAATAACCATGCCGCCGATGAATTTGGCACCCAACCCCGACGGCAACTTTTCCGGCCTTGGCCATCACCAACACAGGCGGCTTTGCAGCAAAGCCCGATGCCAAGGCCCTTGCACTGAGCCCGCCAAAAATGAAGAAGGCCAGGGCCATTAACAGTGAATTATACGAACACGTTCGTATATCCCGCGTCCGTATAACTCCACCCAAAACGCGCCCAAAATTTCATACTTTTCCTAACAAAAACAGAAGATTAACAGTAATCACCACAGCTACCGCCGGAGTTATACGCCCTCTTTCGAGCCACCCCCTGCTCCTATCCCAGGGCGTATAACTCCGCCCATCAAAATCCTACTTTTCAACCATATCAGAAGGTTAGCAGTATTTCCCGTGCATTTTCCTGGAGTTTTGCGAACGCGTTCGTATAACTCCGCCTCCCAGGCGGATAGCGTTTACGCGTTCAGGCCGAACAGCACTGTGGCAAACCGCCAGCAGGCGCTGGCGCAGGCCGCCCCCATCGGCTTTAATTATCTGAGTTACTCATTCACAACAGCCAGGCGGTACTTGCCTGCCGGAGTTTTAGCTCTGGTGTATGTCAGCAAGGTGTGGGCATGACAGGAGGTCATTACCATGAAGCGCATCGCCATTTGCTTCGACGGCACCTGGAACCGGCCAGAGGAAAACATCGGCGAGGATTTCCCCACCAATGTTCTGCAGTTTGCCCGAGCTATTCGGCCTACGGATGACCAGGGCGTGGAGCAGGTGGTGTTTTACGACTGGGGCATTGGCTCCTATCACGATCAGCTTCGGGCCGGCGCCACGGGCAAAGGGCTGGAGAAGAATGTGATGGATGGCTACCGGTTTCTGGTCCACAACTACGAGCCGGGTGATGAGATCTTTCTGTTTGGTTTCAGTCGCGGTGCCTACACCGCCCGCAGCCTGTGCGGCATGATCAATAACTGCAGCATTCTTAAGAAGGTTCACGCCAATCAGATTGAAAACGCATTTCGGCTCTACAAAACCAAAAAACACTCTGCCAATGGCGAACATGCCATGGCCTGGAAGAAGACGCATTCGGTGGAGCTGCGCACTCCCATCAAGTTTGTGGGCGTGTGGGATACCGTGGGCGCCCTGGGGCTGCCGTTTACGTTTTTCGGGCTGATTAAGGATAAAGACCTGTTTTATGACAGGGAGATTGGCAGCAACATCGCAACTGCCCGGCATGCGTTGTCTCTGGACGAGCAGCGGGAGGACTTTGAACCGACGCTGTGGGAGCCGAGGGAAGGCACAGACATTCAGCAGGTGTGGTTTGCCGGGGCGCACTCGGATGTGGGTGGCGGCTACGGCCCGGACAAGGCGAATCAGATTCTGGCAGACATTCCGCTACTCTGGATGGCAGACGAGGCGAAGAAGCAGAAGCTGGTGTTCAATAACAATCTGCCCTCCCAAATCCATGCAACGGCCGAGCAGCACAATGAATACAAGGGCAAGTACCGGCTGCTGGGCAAACTGGTTCGCACCATTCCCGTACCTGAGGCCAACCTGACCTACGTACACCCCAGCGTTAAAACGCGCTACAGCGGCGGTTACCGCAGCGAGCCGATTGAGCAGTACATCAAAAGCCATGGCCAGTGGCCACCACTTTGGGGCGGGTGATCAGCCATTTGTGTTTCGTGCTAGTCTGGTGAGATTAACGTTAGCCCCAAGTTGGTTTATTAGAGCTGAGACCCACGCAATGCATCTTCCATTCTGGCTGACAACGGCCCTATTGTTTCCGGTATTGCTGTACCAGGGGAAACGCACCCGGCGTACCACACCCCGATTACCGGAAGCCTCTGGCTCTCCGTGTGGGCAGTATGGCGAGGGCGAGCCCGCCAGGCGCGTTCTGGTGATCGGAGAATCCACAGCCGCCGGAGTAGGCGTTGACAAACATGAGCAAGGGCTGGCCAGCCAGTTGGCAAAGCAGATCCATGAGCGTACCGGCCAAACCATTGCATGGCACACCTTTGGGGTGAACGGTATTCGCCTGGGCGCCTTGAACAAGCAGCTCGCAAAGGCGGACCTGCCAGAGGCAGACCTGGTGATCCTGAGCATGGGAGTGAACGACACCACCGGGTTTACCCCAAGGTATCGCTTCCGCCAGCAGTTACTGAAGTTACAGGAATTACTCGGTACACGTTACCCGGCGCCGTTGGTGCTGCTGAGTGTTCCGCCCATGCATCTGTTTACCGCCCTGCCCGCGCCGTTGCGGCAGGTAATCGGATGGCGGGCGCGGTTGTTGGATAACCTGTACAAGAAACTCGCCAGCGAGGCGCCAGCGCGATTCTCGTACGCTCACTACCCTGTAATTTCAGACCCGGAATTGCTGGCCAGTGATGGCTATCATCCCGGGGCGAAAGGTTACCGTTACATCGCGGAAGCACTGGCAGCCCTTCCTTAGGAGTTTCATGGCAACACAATCCACGCCGTCATCCGATAAACACACCAATTCACCTTCCGAGCGGGACCTGTACCTGGATGCCCTGCGTGCCGGTGCCTTGCTGGTGGTGGTATTCGGGCACTGGATAGCCACCCTGCCCCGATTTGATGGTGGCCTGGAAATTCAAACAGAACACCTGCTAAAGATCTGGGAGCCGTCAGGGTTTATCACCTGGTTTGTGCAGGTGGTGCCGCTGTTCGTGTTTGTATCTGCCACCGTCAGTGCCGATGGTGTGGCGCACCGGATGGCTCAGGGGCACCGGCAGATGCATTGGTGGGCAGGGAGAGCCCTGGCCCTGGCACGGCCTACGGTGACGTATCTTGCCGCCATTACCCTGATTGCCCTGCTTTCACTCTATACCGGCGGCCGGGTGTTGGGGCCGTTTAACCAGTCGCTCACCATACATTTATGGTTTCTGATCATGCTGTTGGCGGTGCAGGCACTGTTGCCCCTGAGCGTGGAGGCCGACAGGCGCTGGGGCTTGGGGGCAGTCGTTGGGCTGGTGGTGGCAGCTGCGGTGGTGGATGTTGTGCGGGCCATGCCCGGCTCACCCGGAGATATTCTGCGCCTTGGCCAACGGGTAACGGATTCGGCAGACGGCATCGGGTGGATCAATGCGGTTCTGGTGTGGCTGTTGCCACAGCAGTTGGGCATCGCCTGGAAGCGGGGCCGCTTCAGGGGTGCGTGGACAGGTCTGTTTTTCCTGGTGCTGGGCGGCTTCTGGCTGGTGGCTGCCCTGGCTAGCGGTTATCCCATTGGCATGGTAGGCCGGGATTTTCACGGCGACAGCAACATGCTGCCCCCCACCCTGGCGCTGGTGGGCGTGATGTGGCTTCAGGTTGGCGCGGTTCTGTTCTTCGAGCGGCCGGGGCGTTGGCTGCTGGACAGGCGCAGAATCAGCGGTACTGTGACCATGCTCAGCGCCTTGAGCATGCCGCTGTACCTCTGGCACAAACTGGCAGAACTACCAGCCGCCTGGCTGGGTGATCGTTTCGGGTTGCCTGTAGACGCCGGGTTACCCGGTGAACCCGGCTTCTGGATGGGGCGGTTCTGGTGGATTGTGCTCTGCAGCCTGATGGTGGTGCCAGTGATCGCGCTGGTGGTGGCTTTTGAAATGCGGCGCAAGCAAGGCGTTGTAACAACCTCGAGGCCCCGAATCATCCTAGCCGGCGGCTTCTCGCTGATGGCCGGGCTGGTCGTAAGCCTTGCCCTGGGCGCATTGCCGGGCGCCCTGATTGGTCTGCTCGGAGTTGCGGCAGCGTCCTGGCTGTTACGAGTGCATCCGCAGCCAGGACGATAACCGGATCTTTACAGCGCCGACTTACAAAGCTGACCCCCTCAGTCTGCCTTGTAGAGCCGGAGGATGCTGGAAAAGTCCAGTTCCCCATTACCCTGCCCCGCATGCAACTGGAACAGGTTGCGTGCCAGCGAGCCCATGGGGATAGACGCCTGGTTCTTCACCGCGTTATCAAACGCCAGGCCCAGGTCTTTTGTCATCAGGTTCACCAGGAAGCCACCCTGGTAGTCCCGCGATGCCGGCACGCCCTCCATCACACCCGGCCAGGGGTTATACACGTTCAGCGCCCAGTTGCCGCCAGAGCTCTGCTTCATGATTTCCGACAGTACCGCTGGGTCCAGGCCGTTCTTGGCGCCCAGTGCCAGGGCCTCGCTGGTGCCTGCCATCAGGATGGCCAGCATCAGGTTGTTGCAGATCTTGGCCACCTGGCCGGCACCGTGGGGGCCGGCGTGGAAGATGTTCTTGCCCATGCCTTCGAGGATGGGTTTGGCGCGGTTGAAGGTGCCTTCTTCACCGCCGCAGATAAAGGTGAGCGTGCCAGCTTTGGCGCCGCCCACCCCACCAGACACCGGGGCATCGATGAACGCCAGGTTCCGGGCTGCAGCGGCTTCCGCCACGGCGCGGGCAGTCTCCGGGGCAATGGTGGAGGAATCAATCACCAGGGTGCCTTCGGGCAGGGCGGAAAGCAGGCCGTCGTCGCCCAGGTACACCGCTTCCACATGTTTGCCGGCCGGCAGCATGGTAATGATGCATTCCGCACCCTCAGCCGCCGCCTTGCCGGAATCCGCAGTGCTGGCGCCTTCGGCCACCAGCGCCTCAACGGCGGGCTGTGACAGATCGAATACAGTCACATCATGCCCGGCCTTGAGCAGGTTAGCGGCCATGGGCGCGCCCATGTTGCCCAAACCGATAAAGGTAATCTTCGCCATGTTGCTTCTCCTTGTTGTTGTAGTGAAACCAAGGGGCAGTGGTTAGCCCTCGGCTTCCTGGCTGAAAAACTCGTCTACCCAGCTGTTGTCGATTTCCCCCAGCGCGGCGTAGCGCCAGCGGGGTTGCATGTCTTTATCAATCAGCAGGGCGCGGATGCCCTCGGCAAACTCGCCTTTTCTAAGGCATTGCTTGGCCATGACCAGTTCGTTGTCCAGTACCTGAGCCAGACTTTGCAAACGGCTGCGGTGGTAATGCTGCCAATGCAGCGCCAGGGATGTCGGACTGGCCGCGGCCAGGCCTTTCACGGATTTGCCCAGCCAGTCGTTGCGGCCGCCGAATTCCTGCAGGCGACTAACCACCTGTTCCAGGGAGTCGGCATCGGTGGCTTGCTGGATCTCGTCATGATGCTGCCGCACCGGTGACTCCAGCGCAGCGTCCTGGCTTTGCTGCTCGTATCTGCGCAGTACCTGACTGACCACGGCGTGGCTATTGGAACCCTGCCAGTCGGCCGCAACCAGGGTGTCGACCACCTGTGCTTTCAGTTCCTGCTTCACGAACCGGTCCGCCATGCCGGTGAACAAGGCATCAGCCGCGTTCATCCGAGCGCCGGTCAGGCCCAGGAACAGGCCGGTTCGCCCGGGCATGCGATTGAGGAACCAGCCGGCGCCAATGTCCGGGTAAAGGCCGATACTCACTTCCGGCATGGCCAGCTTGGAATGCTCGGTAACCACCCGGTGGGAAGCGCCCACCATCAGGCCGATGCCGCCGCCCATCACAATGCCATTGCCCCAGCAGATCACCGGTTTCGGGAAGGTGTGAATCTGGTAGTCCAGTTCGTATTCCTCGGTGAAGAACTGGTCGCCCTCGACGAGTTTTCCCGGCTCGGTCATGCTGCGGTACAAAGACACGATGTCGCCGCCGGCGCAGAAGGCCTTGTCACCCTCGGCTTCCAGCCAGACCGCGCACACCCTTTCGTCTTCTGCCCAGCGGGTCAGTTGGGGTTTGAGCAGGCGGATCATCTCCATCGACAGCGAATTGAGGTTGCGCGGTGTGTTCAGCCGCGCGACGGCAATCAGCTCATCACCGCTGGTTGTCCACTCTTCAAAAATAATGGGTTGCTCACTCATAGCAGTCTCGACGGTTATTGGTTCTTCCAGGCCGGTTTGCGCTTCTCGAGGAAGGCATTCACGCCTTCTTTCTGGTCTTCGGTGTGGAACAGCTCTACGAACAGTTCCCGCTCCATCCGCCAGCCGTCGCTGTGGCTGCGACCATCCCGGGCACTCATCACCAGCTGTTTGCAGCGGGCAATGGACGACGGGCTCTGCTTGCAGGCACCTTCCGCCAGCTTCAGGGCGGCTGCCAGCCCCTCACCGGAGGGCACGACTTCTTCCACCAGGCCAATCTGCAGGGCTTTCTGAGCATCCACCCGTTCGCCGCACAGGATCATGCGCTTGGCCCAGCCTTCACCCACCAGCCAGGGCAGGTTCTGGGTACCGCCAGCGCACGGCAACAGGCCAACGCTGGCTTCCGGCAGCGCCATCTGGGCGTGCTCCTCGGCAATGCGAATATCGCAGGACAACGCGCATTCCAGGCCACCGCCCATCGCGTAGCCATTGATCGCTGCGATAGAAACGCCCCGGAACGCGGTGAGCGCGGCGAAGGCTTCACCAAAGCGCTGGGCCATGTCGTTGGCCCGTGCGCGGTCACCGTCGGCGAAGGTTTTCAGGTCCGCCCCGGCGGAGAAGAACTTTTCGCCCTGGCCGGTAACCACCAGGGCAAAGATGTTGCGGTCCTGGTTGAGTTCTTCCACCAGTTTCGCCAGTGCTGCCAGCGAATCCGCCGTCCAGGTGTTGGCCGGCGGGTTGGCGATGGTCAGGATGGCAATGTGGTCGCGTTTCTCAAGTTGAATCAGGTCACTCATGATCGGTTCCTTGTTTTCTCTCTGGCCGGTTACTGGATGGCGTCTACCACGCCATCCTCCAGCAGCCGGCGGGCGATAATCAGGCGCATGATTTCGTTGGTGCCTTCCAGGATCTGGTGCACCCGCAAATCCCGCAGGTAACGTTCCAGCGGGTACTCCCGGATGTAACCATAGCCGCCGTGCAGCTGCAGGGCTTCGTTGGCCACCTCGAAACAGGCGTCGGTGGCGAAGCGTTTGGCCATGGCGCAATGAAGGGTGGCTTCCGGGTCGTTGCTGTCCAGCTTGAACGCACCCAGCCGTACCATTTGCCGGGCCGCTACCAGGTTGGTGGCCATATCCGCCAGCTTGAACTGCAAGGCCTGAAAGGCCGCTAACGGTTTACCGAACTGCTGGCGCTCATGCATGTAATTGCGGGCCCGCAACAGGGCCGCCTGGGCACCACCCAGGGAGCAGGTGGCAATGTTCAGGCGGCCACCGTCCAGCCCCTTCATGGCAATGGCAAAGCCGTCGCCCTCCTCGCCTACCCTGTTATTCACGGGAATGCGCACGTCTTCCAGGGTGACCATGCGGGTCGGTTGGCTATGCCAGCCCATTTTTTCTTCGTTCTTGCCGTAGGAGATGCCGTCGGCATTGGCCGGGATCACAAAGGTCGAGATTCCTTTGGCGCCGCTGTCGGCATCGCCGGTGCGGGCCATCAGCACCAGCACATCGGTGGCACCGGCGCCGGAGATAAACATCTTGCTGCCGTTGATCACGTAGCTGTCACCGTCTCGCACCGCGCGGGTACGCAGGCGGGCGGCATCGGAACCGGCACCCGGTTCGGTCAGGCAGTAGCTGGCCAGCCATTCACCGCTGGCCAGTTTGGGCACAAACGCCTGCTTCAGATCATCCGAGGCAAAGCTGGCCACCATCCAGGTGGCCATGTTGTGGATAGTGATAAACGCGGCGGTAGAGGGGCAAGCCATGGCCAGCTCTTCCACAATCACCGAGGTGTCGAGGCGAGACAGCCCCATCCCGCCCAGGGCTTCGGGCGTGTACATGCCCATAAAGCCCATCTCGCCGGCCTGCTTCATCACCTCTACAGGGAAGATGTGTTCGGCATCCCATTGGGCCGCGTGCGGTGCCATGGATTTCTCGGCGAAGGCACGGGCGGCATCCCGGAATGCCAGCTGGTCTTCGGTCAGATTGAAGTCCATTACCCGGCTCCTCCGTTAGCGAAGCTGAATTGAGAAGTTCGCCTCGGATGAGGTGGCCTCGCTGGAGAACCACCGGGATGTCACGGTTTTGGTTTCGGTGTAGAAGCGCACCGCCTGCTTGCCGTAGGCATGCTGATCGCCGTAGAACGAACCTTTCCAACCGGTGAAGGAGAAAAACGGCAGGGGCACCGGGATGGGCACGTTTACACCCACCTGGCCTACGTCGATCTCATGCTGGAACCGGCGTGCGGCGCCACCGTGGTTGGTAAAGATGGAGGTACCGTTGCCGTAGGGGCTGTTGTTGATCAGCGCGATGGCTTCGCCCAGGTCGTTGGCGTTCATGCAGGTAAGAACCGGCCCGAAGATTTCTTCCTTGTAGATATCCATCTGCGGAGTCACGTTGCCGAACAGGGTTGGCCCAACCCAGTTGCCGTCGGGCAGGCCATCCACGGTGCAGTTCCGGCCGTCCAGCAGAAGTTCCGCACCCTGTTTTTCGCCGGTGGCAATCAGTTGTTCAATGCGCTCCTTGGCCTTGGGGCTGATGACCGGGCCGTAGCTGGCACCGGAATCGTTCCAGGCACCGGGGCGTACTTTGGCCATGGCCTCTCTCAGTTCCGGAATCCACTCCTGGGCCGCGCCCACAAACACCGCGACGGAAATCGCCATGCAACGCTGGCCGGCGGCACCCACGGAGGCGCCTACCAGGGCGTTGATCACTTGCTGTTTGTCGGCATCCGGCATGATCACCATGTGATTCTTGGCGCCGGCAAAGCTCTGCACACGCTTCATGTGGCTGGTGCCGGTTTCATAAATGTAGCGCCCTACCGGCACCGAACCGACGAAGGAGATGGCTTTGATGGCCGGGTCAGTAAGCAGGGTATCTACCTGCTCTTTTGCGCCATGCACTACCTGCAGAACGCCCTTCGGCGCACCAGCCTGCTCGAACAGTTCGGCCAGGCGCATGGGGGTCATCGGGTCTTGCTCGGAGGGCTTCAGGATAAAGGTGTTACCGCAGGCGATGGCCATGGGGAACATCCACAGCGGGATCATCGCCGGGAAGTTAAACGGGGTGATGCCCGCGCACACGCCCAGGGGCTGAATCCAGGAATGGGTGTCTACTTCCCGGGCGACGTTTTCAACGGTCTCCCCCATCATCATGGAGGCTACGTTAGCGGCGTGCTCCACCACTTCAATACCGCGCCAGACATCGCCCTTGGCGTCATCAAAGGTCTTGCCGGTTTCCTGGGACAGGATTTCGGCAATCTCGTCGTGATGTTCTTTTAGCAGCGCCTGGTAACGCAGCATCACCCTGGCACGTTCGGAGACCGGAGTCTCTTTCCAGCTTTTGAACACTTCCCCGGCGTTATCGATGGCTTGGCGCATTTCCGCTTCGGTGGCACAGGGCACCTGGGCGATCACTTCGTTGGTGGCAGGGTTGGTGACGTCGATCCAGTTTTCGGTCTGGCTCTGGGCAAACTCACCGGCGATGTACTGAGGTATCTTCTTCATGCTGATAATCCCTGTTTGTTGTTATGCGGGCACGCCGTTTCCCATCTGGAAGCGGCACGATATGAAATGAGCGTAGCACGGGGTTTGGCAAAGGGTGATTGACTAAATTTCGCCCATGATGGATTATTTTTCGATGACTAACGATTCCAGGCTCCCCAAAACCACACAAACCTCGCAGTGGCCCGTACCGCCAGACAGCGTGCGCTATGTGGTGCCCGAACCCATTGTTCGGCTATTGGCACACCATCCGCTGACCCGCGAGCTGTATCCACTGGCCTTCGGGCACTACCGCAGGGCCGCTGGCCATCACATGCACCGGGAACACCATCGTGACAATCTTTTGATCTATTGCACCGAGGGAAAGGCCTTCCTGAATGTGGCAGGCGAGCCCCTGACGGTGCAGGCAGGCGATCTCCTGCTGCTTCCGGCCGGCGCCAGCCATCGCTACACCGCCGCACCGGACAACCCATGGACCATTCACTGGGTGCACTACACTGGGCCGCTGGCCGAGGAGTTCAGAAACTACATGGGGTTTGATGGCAACAACCACGTTCGCCATCTGGGCCAACAACCGCGACTGCTGGTGGATTTCAACGGCCTGTTGTCGGTTCGCCAGACCGGCTTTCGCGCCCGGGGGCTGATTCACGCCAGCAACCGTTTGCGACAACTGCTGGCCGCCGTGCCCCTGAATGCAGACGAAACCGGCCTGGCACAACAGGCGGAGCTGGAGACCATCCATAACTACATGCGGGAACATCTTGAGGAACGGCTGACTCTGCAGCAACTGGCGGAGCTGTCTGGCCTGTCGCCCGCGCACTTTGCCACCCGTTACCGGGAACAAACCGGCACCTCGCCAATCCAGCACTTTCTGCACCTGAAGGTAGAGCGGGCCTGCCAGCTTCTGGACACTACCAGCCAGAGCTTTGCCGACATCAGCCGCCAGCTGGGTTATGACGATGCCTATTACTTTTCCCGGTTGTTCAAGAAGGTGATGGGAAAGTCCCCCAGTGACTATCGGCATACAGCACGGCATTGACCGTCACTGGGGAGATGGCCCTTACAGGGTGTTTTTGTGGACTCGCCCGCCCTTCATGATCAGGCGCAGATTGGTATTCGGATCATTCAGAAATTCCAGCCCCTGCTCCGGATTGCCATCCACCACCAACAGGTCTGCCAGAGCCTCCGGCTCCAGGGTGCCGAGTTTGCCCTGATAGGGGCTTCTTGGGCCAGACATGGCGAGTAGTTCGCCATTGCGGCCAGTTGCCATGGCCAGCGTAGTGAGCGAGTCGTAGAAGCGCGTGAGTTTGGTCAGATGGCGCAGCTGATTGTGGGTGTTCTGTGGGCTGAACAGGATATCGGTGCCCCAGGCAGTTTTAACGTCAAAACGTTGAGCCATCTCGTAAGCCCGCACGGTGCCCTCGGCCACCATGCGTTGTGACTCGCGACGCGCGGCATCCGGGTAGACGTTAGAATCTTCATCCTGCAGGAAGGGCTGCAGGCTCCACCAAGCGCCCTCACCGGCCATCATCCGCACACTTTCCTCATCGGCCAGCTGGCCATGCTCGATGGACTTTACGCCCGCCCGCAGGGATCGCTGAATACCCTTGGATGTGTATACATGCACAGCCACATAAGTGCCCCAATCCTCTGCCGCCTCAACCGCGGCGTGCAGTTCCCGCTCGGAAAACTGGGTGCTGTCCAGCGGGTCGTAGGTGGAGGCCACGCCACCGCCCGCCATCAGTTTGATTTGCGAGGCACCCAGCATCAGCTGTTCACGGGTGCGCCGGAGCACCTCGGCTTCGCCATCGGCAATTACGGCAACGCCCTGTTTTTCCTGCTCACTCAGGGGCGAGGCGTTGCCCCTTGGCACTTCATGCCGCATGCGGAAATCGCCATGGCCGGAGGTCTGGGAAATCATGGCACCGGCTGGAAAAATTCGCGGGCCATCCACAATGCCCTTGTCGATGGCGCGTTTGAGGGCAAAGGAAGGCCCGCCCACGTCTCGAACCGAAGTAACGCCGCGCATCAACGTGCGCTCGGCCTCTTTGGCTGCAACCAGATGCACGTAGCCCGGGTCTGCGGTCATGGCCTCCAGCTGGCTGATGCCCGCCAGCGTGGTGTGCCAGTGAGCGTCAATCAGCCCCGGCATGACAACACGGCCACCGCAATCAATAACCTCTGCATCACCGGCGTCTGCACCGTTGGTTAGCAGCGCCTGAATACGGCCACCCTCAATGCGAATGGCTACGCCGTCTCGCAGTGGCCCGCCGCTGCCATCAAACAGCCTGAGGTTCTTCAGCAGTATCGGGCGATTATCATCCTTTGGCTGCTGGCTAAGAACGCTCGGGGCATGCAATGCCGCAAACATCGCCATAACGCCGGCCATACCCCCGATAAACTGCCGGCGGCTTACATCCGCCATCATGCGCTCATGAAACCGGGATAATAGCGGCGAACCGCACTGGCAGCCGCCGTGGGCATGGTGATGATTTAAAGGATGAAGTTCGAAAGCATGGGGTAAGGCGGGCATCAGACAACTCCTTGTGATGAGTACCCGATTATAGACAATCTGGGCTATGCTGCGAGCCGGCCCGGCCGCCTTTGAATCCATCAACACAGCGATCTCAGCATGCAGCCACTGGATAGTAAAGTAGTTGAACAAGCCCTGCACTGGTGTCATGAGGGGCATGATTTCTGGTTTTGTACGGTGGTGAGTACCTTTGGCTCCTCACCCCGAGCGCCGGGCTCCTGGTTGATCGCCCGGCAGGATGGTGCCCATTGTGGCTCGCTCTCTGGCGGGTGTGTGGAAGAGGATTTCCTGGCCCGTTTACAGGAAAACGTCTTCAAGGGGCGTATTAATCGTATTCGCTACGGCGCTCCGGACGGCCCGGATAATGCCCGCGTCACTCTCCCCTGCGGCGGAATCCTGGATGTTCTGATTGAGCACTGGCCAGCATCCTCCGTTACCCGTGAACATTTCCTGGCGCTCCAAGCAGCGCTATCGGGCGAGGGCCCGGTTGCCCGTGTGGTCTCGCTGGAAACCGGAGACATTCACCTGGAGCCGGAGAGCGAGCTAGGCGCCCGGGTTACCGAGGAGGCGGACCAGGCCCGCCTAAGATTGCGTGTTGGCCCCGTCTCGCGACTGGTCATTTCCGGGCTGTCACCGGTTGCCACCGCCTGCGCGAGCTTCGCTCACAGCCTGGGCTTTGAGGTGATTGTGTGCGACCCAAGGCCCGAGGAAGTTCGGCACTTCAACCTGGCGGACGTGACACTCCAACAGGAGCTGCCCTCGGTATACATCGCCCGTGAGGGCTGCCATCGCGCTACCGCAGTGGTCGCTCTCACCCATGACCCGCGCATTGACGACACCGCCATGATGGAGGCGGTAAAAACCGAGGCGTTTTACATCGGCGTGATGGGGTCCATGAAAACCTCGGAAAAGCGGCGGGAACGGCTGGCTCGCATTGGCGGGCTGACCGAGCAACAGATCCGCAGGATTCATATGCCCGTAGGTTTGAATATCGGTAGTAAAACGCCCGCAGAAATTGCCCTGGCAGTGATGGCCGATATTATCCGGGTGCGGCAAGGCATCTCGCGCCAACAACTTTGATCTTGCTTGTCTGGCTGTGGCATCGCTTCTACAGTAAAACACAAATGATCTTTGCCGCCCCCCAATTCAGCGAAGGAACCGATTGATGGCCAGAAACCCAACCGCAGCGCTCATTGTTACCCTGGCGAGCGCGGCACTTGCCGGCTGCAGCAATTTTCAGCCTCTCAGCAGCGGTACCGAAGACCCCTGCGCCACCCTACATAACATTGTAACGGATTACCCTACCGGCTTTGCCGATTACCGTGGAAGCAGCAGCAACTTCAATTCCGTGACCATCTACCGGGCAAAAGAGCAACTGATCAAGGGCCATTGCGAGATCTGGGCCTGGGGCAACGGAGACTCGGCCTACACTTGCACCGTATCTGCCCCGGATAAAGCGGTTGCAGAAACCTTGCACGCCCGAGCGGCAAACGAGTTGTCTGAATGCCTGGGGCCTGAATGGCAATCGGAACAAGGGGTACGCGAGCGCGATGGCCAGCCAGCAGGCGAAGTGACCCGGTTTACAAGCGGACAGGCCTCAGCACCCGCGGTTTCTTTGCACAGGGTAGAAGACCACCGCCGCCACTCTGTGTATCTGTACATCGGGACCGGCGCCCGCTCCCCGCAACAGACCGACTGAGGCGTGCATGTACTCTGATTCACATCAGCCAGACGCGTCTCCCGGCGCCACTGACTACCTGAGCACTGATCAGGAGGGCAGCTCCGGTATCACCCGGCTCCTCCATCGGGTTGCCCAGCAGGATAGAAAAGCGTTTGCCGAATTATACGAAGCCACCGCCCCGAAACTTATGGCCACCGTGCTTCGTATCCTTAAGGACAGAAGCTGGGCAGATGATGTGATTCACGATACCTATATCAAAGTTTGGCAAAAGGCGGACCAGTTCGATGCAGAGCGTTCCTCACCGATCACCTGGCTTGCAGCCATTGCCCGGCACGGCGCTATCGACGAATTACGGCGGCATCCCGCAAGGCGAGAGACCGCAAGCAACGAACTCGACAATATTGCGGACCACGCGCCCGCGGCCCATGAAGAAATCTCAGATCAACAAACGGTAAAGCACTTGAACCATTGCATTGACCAGCTTGAGAAAGATCGCCAAGACATGGTTCGTCTTGCGTACCTGAATGGTTGGTCCCGGGATCAGCTGGCGATGCATTTTGACCAGCCGATCAACACTGTGAAAACCTGGTTGCACCGAGCCCTGAAACAAATCAAAAGGTGTCTTGAACCATGAGCGAACGCGACGACCTGGATATGATGGTTGCGGAGTTTGTTCTGGGAACTCTGCCACAAGTAGAGCGGGATGCCTTACAGGCTCGCCGTGCCCGCGAACCTGAGCTGGAAGCGTTGATTCAGCAATGGGAGGCCCGGCTGGCTGGCATGCTTGATGGGGTTGAACCTATAGCGCCCGGCCCGGAGCTGTTTTCCAGAATTCAGCGAACGATCGACCAGCAAACTGACCAGCAACACGCTGTGCCAGAAGCGCGGAGCGCAGCACCAGACAACGTCGTCAGCCTTCGCAAACAGCTGACCCGCTGGCGCTGGAGCACCGCCGTTGCCTCGGCAGCGGCGCTGGTACTGGTTGCGGTGTTGGCCACCCAACCGGAGCCGGAGCCACAAGCGCAATCCTTTGTGGCGGTGTTTCAGCACAACGATGAACAGCCTGCGTTCCTGTTAACGGTGGATCTGACCAGCCGTCAGCTGAATATCCAACCGGTAACCGCCGAACCTCAGCAAGACAAATCTTACCAGCTCTGGATGGTGGCGGAGGAGTATGGCCCCAACCCACGATCGGTGGGCGTGATCGGCGACAACTTCACTCTGGACCAGGCAGCACTGCGTGATTACGACCCGGAGACTCTGCGGGGCGCCACGTTTGGTATCAGCCTGGAGCCAAAGGGCGGTTCACCCACCGGACAACCGACTGGCCCGGCCATTCACGGCTTCCTCTACCCCACCTCTGCCGACCAAGGCAAAGGTCGCAACTAGATTGTGATGGCGCCTGAAACTTTTCAGGCGCCGCTCCGTAGCTGCTTGTACTCCCATCAAAAACCATCTGATGGATGGGTACAACCGAACCTAAGGAGCACACAATGAAGAAGCACATCAAAACCACTGCATTCCTGGCGGCCACTCTGATTTCCGGCGCATTCGCCTCCGGTTCAGCATTGGCGATGAATCACGGCGACAAGGTGGGTGTCTGGGGCGATGACCAATCTGTATCCGAAGGCACAGTAACCGCCAAGAAAGTGGTGACCGAGGAGAACGGCTGGCTGGTAGTGCACCGCACTGACGAAGCCATGAAGCCTGGCCCGGTTGTAGGCCACGCGCCTCTGAAAAAAGGCAAGAATATGGATGTCGCGGCCATCCTGACCGAGGAAGTGGCCAGCGGCGACAAGCTGATGCTGATGATTCACAACGAGGAAGGCGGCAGCAAGACCGGTATTTTTGAGTACACTCTGGGTGCCAAGGAAGATGGCCCGATTCGCCGGGATGGCAAGCTGGTAATGACCGTGATTACTGCGAAATAACGGATTCAGGTCTTCGCTTACGTTCCGATAAGGCCTGAAGAAAAGCCCCCGACAGTTTTCGCTAACGGGGGCTTTTTCATTTCACCTTGAGACATTTACCATCACGGCGTTGCTGGCTCATTCAGCCGAACCACCACCCGTGCCGGGTCCTGTCGGATCTCCTGCTCGGTGTAAGGGAACCGAATCCACTGTTTGTTGGAATAGGCTTCGGTCATATCACGGTAGTAAGGCGATGCAGGGTCTGTGGACTGGGAATAGGTTACGAATCCCTCGGCAATCGGGTTGCCATCGTCGCCCCAAGTCACGGTCTGGATGTAGCTGTTGCCATAGGTCACAGAGTAGCCCTGGGCATCCTCCAGAGTGGAGTCTCGGCTGGACGCGATAGTAAACGCCCCCTCAGTGCTTTCACCGCCAAATACCGGAATGGCGGTACCCTCGTGAATCCCGGAACGCTGCAGGTCGCCCATTCTGGCATCGAACGGAATGCCGGCAGACTGGATCGCCTGAACGGCCCCTACGAAAGCCTGAATGGTTAGCGGGTCCGCCACGTTCAACATTCTGGGTGTATTTACCGGATCGTTAGCATCAAATGGCACCAGCCACTGCAGGGGCAATGGAACCGGCAGCGGATTCAAACGTGCCCAGAATTCCCGCCAGATATGGCCGCCCCGTGAATCAAGGTTATAGGTGCCATCCCATGCTTCGAGCGCGTCACAGGCCTCGGCAATCCCGGTTTGGGTCACGCCGCTGAGCAGATCAGACACTGGATTACAGTAGGCCGTGACAACCGATTCTCTGGCCAGCCGTTCCGACATCAGGCTGCTTTCCAGAACCACATCCTGCAGGTTGTCCATATCGAACCCAACGCTGCCGGAACGGCCATCAGTGCCGTCCAACCGTTCCTCTACATGCGCAATGCACAACCGGGTACGCAACGTTCTTGCTGTGCCCTCATCCCCGATGATGCTGGCAAAACCGGTCAGCGGTTCATCGGGGTTGGTCAGCCAATAGCTGTCGTTGCAGTTGTGCACCCAATCGTTCCGGGACAAGGTGGGCAGGTTGCCAGGGCCAAACACGCCCGGCGCCGGGGCATCGGAATCTGTCCCCCAGTCACACGCGGACCTGCTACCGTCCAGTATCGGCAGTCCCGGCATCAGTTGGCCAAGAACCGGTGTGAGCGCGGTGGGACATTGCATGGCCAGTTCATCCGTTACGTTGGGAACCACGGTCAAGTCACCGTAATAGGCGGGCTTGCCCGGGCCGGTAGCAATGGTGTTCACCCAGGGCACACCCAGCACACTACCATGAAGCTCTACAAACTCCTCAAAGCTGGACGCCTGGTTCCACCGGAAGAACTGGTTCAGCAAGCGGTCGTTCTCGGCGTTGGCATCACGCAGGGTATACGCCTTCAACGGCGACCAGGACAAGACCGGCACACCGGACACGGCAAACTCCAGCATGGGGCCATAGTGCGAGTGGTAGAGCGTGCGGGTTTGCTCGGAAACCGACCCATCCGCTTCAAGCACCTCCACGGTAATGTCCTCAGAGGTCATGTCTACAAATTCGCCGTCAAACAGGTATTGCGTGGGGTCTGCCGGGTTCAGAGTCAGCTCGTAGAACGAGAAACGGAAAGCGGTAGACACCGTGTGGCTCCAGGCGAAGTGCTCGTTGAAACCGATGAGCACCGCCGGCAAGCCGTACAGGGCAGCGCCCATGATTTCCGCCTGATCACCCACTTTGAGATGAGCGAGGTACAGTCGTTCGGTCTTCTCCCACGGGAAATGGGGGTTGCCGAACAACAGGGACTGTCCATCGCGGGTAGTCTCGGAACCAAACGCATACATGTTGCTGCCGATGTTCAACTCCCGTGAGAGCGGGAAAGGCAGAGGCCCTTCGAGGGTGTTTAGTAGAGTATCAATCAACCCCTCATCCGGCTCGTCGCCACCAATGATATCCAGGGCCGGAGGTTGGGCATTGGCAACGCCCTCAACAAACACCGACGAACTGGCCAGGACCGCAAGCCGGAAGTAGCGCCGGAACATGTCATCCAGAGTTAACGGCAACAGCCAGTCTGAATCACGGCATGCCTGGTGCCGCCCCGGGTGCTCGCCACGACGGATCTCATCAACGTAGCGATTGAAGCCATCTACATAGCCCTGGGATGCCTCGATCACTTCTGGGTCACTGTTACTGTGCTGCGATTCCAGAGCGGTATCGGTGATGGCGGTACGCCAGAAGAAATCGGCATCCACATTGCTGGCCACGGCACCGTTGGCAGGAATGGTGTATTGCCCTTCCCCACCCAGGTAACGCGCGCGCAGGCCCCGAACCGTCAGGGTGTCCTCAGCCAACAGGCATAGGTTGTCCTCCGCCTGAACATAGCCGTAGGCATAGCCCATGCTGGCGAAGTCTGGCGCTTCAATATGAGGAATACCGAAAGAAGTCCGGGTAACGGTCGCGCGGTAGCGATCAAGCCCGGGGGCATCTGCCGCGGGGCCTGTGAGATTATCCGATGCGGAATTGCCGCCGCCAGAACTCAGGCAGCCGGTTGTACCAGCCACCAGCGCCGCCAGCAGCATGGCACGCTTAGTTGTGATCATGTGGGTTGCTCCATCGTGTTTGGATTTGTTGTTTTGGTCACTGACCAACTGGTCAGAATTTATCCATCACACACTAAATTTATAGCATAACACATATTATGCCAATCATTTTTAACTAAGCCCGGCACCAAAGAACTCACGAGCGAAGTAGGTAAAAAGTTGTAAATCCCGTTTTTTTCTAATAATTTGAACTTATAACCTTTGGCCGTGATACGACGCGAGCCGAATCTGGCGCAACTGGAGAAAGGCCCAGCGTGCAGCGTATGACCAAGCTTCTCTCGTTCACTATGGCCGTCGTTTTTTCCGCTACCGCACAAGGTTACGAAGAGCCTGCTTCGCTAACCCTGCTCAACTCCTGGCAAGCACTTCTCGAAAACGACGATCTGCTGTCCGCAAATCAGTCAGCCAGTCTTCGGGCGGAAGCCTTGGCATCAACGGCGAACAGCTTGTATCTGCCCCAAGTTGACCTGGTGGGGTCTTACACGCGGCTCGACTCCCAGATAGAACTGGATGCGCTGTCTCTGAACCCCCTCAACAGCGCATCGGAAACCATACCAGGGCAATTGCTGATCGACTTGATTGGCGGCCCCGGAGCTTTCCAGACACCCGTCACAAGCCGCAACATAACTCGAAGCTCAATAAACACTCTGTGGCCGATTTATACCGGCGGAAAAATCACGGCCAAGAAAAATCTGCTTCAACTCGAGCAGACCGAAGCATCACATGTCCTGGAGGAAGTCCGGCGGGCCCGGTTTACGGAGCTGGTTGCGACCTACTTCGGTTTGGTAATGGCGGAGCGCGCGTTGAACACTCAGCAACAGGTAGAAAGCGCTCTTGCCAGGCATCTGCATGTGGCAACAGCCCTGGAGGATCAGGCACAGATTTCCGGCGTGGAGCGCCTGGCTGCGGAAGCCGCTTATGACAGAGCCAGGATTACCACCCGAGCGGTTGAGGAACAACGAGACACGGCGCACAACGCGTTTGCGTCGTTGATACATATGGATTTCCAGGATAACGGGCACCGGGTTGAATCGCGCCGGCTGGATCCAACAACGCCTCTGTTCACCCTCCCGCAATTACCTCCGCGGGATACGTTCGAGGCAGGGTTAAGCGAACACCCGAGCCTGCGGATTCTGTCCACCAAGCATGAGCAGGCGAAGAACATTGCCCAAGCGAGCCGGGGCCTGTATCGCCCGGACGTTTTTCTGTTCGGCAGCTACAACGTGTATGAGAACGATTCTTTGGCGAGCGATCTCACGCCGGATTGGCTGGTTGGCGTGGGCGTCCGAATCGCGCTGGTGGATCGTAGTGGCCGCAACGGCAAGGTAGGCGCAGCCGACAACACCGTTCGTGAGGTCGATTCACTGCAAAAGGCCACTCAACGAAGGCTGGAGTTGCTACTCGACCGGAACTACCGTGAAGCCCGGCAGGCCCTTGCTGAGCACCGGGACCTGGCATCGACCGTGGCCCTGGCAGAGCAGACGCTAAGATTGCAGGAACGCGCATTTGCTGAAGGGCTCGGGCGCTCGCTTGATGTCATCGATGCCCAAACCTTCCTGGCGACCACACAGACCCGTCGTGATGCAGCGGCTCTCCGTTTCGTGCTGGCATTTACTCAGTTACTGACCCTGAGCGGCGACTATGAAAGCCTGTTTTCCTACGTGCTTGAAGGAGATGAAATTCAGTGACTGCGAAACGAATTGCCATTCCTCTTATCGTTGTTGTCATCCTGTTGGGTATTGTCATCGTCTTCTGGAAAGCCTACGCACCTGCCCCCATCCAGTTACAGGGGCAGATTGAGGCCAGGCAACATATGGTGGCGTCCAAAATTCCGGGGCGGGTTGCAGACATTAGCGTCCGCCGTGGGGATCGCGTAGAGGCAGGCACTGAGGTTTTCCGCATCGACAGCCCGGAGCTTGAGGCCAAACTGACTCAGATAGAAGCGCTTGAAACCATAAGCCAATCTCTCGCTCAAGCCGTTGAGGGTGGAACGCGTGAAGAACGTATCGCCGCAGCTCGCAGCGAGTATGAAAAAGCACTGGCCGCCGAGGCACTGGCAAAAACCACCTTTGAACGTATTCGTGCGCTTGCAGATGAGGGTCTGGTTGCCAGGCAAAGAGCCGACGATACGTTCACACTGTGGAAGGTGGCCGAGAAAACACGGGTTACGGCATCTGAGATATTGAAGCTGGCCGAAGCAGGCCCACGGCAGGAAGCCCGCACCGCGGCGCAAGCCGGTGAAGCAGCCACCTCAAGTTTGAGAGACGAAGTTGCTGAACTGCTGGATGATACTGTGGCGCGGGCCCACAGAGGTGGCATTGTCAGTAATGTGCTGTTGAACGAGGGAGAGCTTGCCCCCCAGGGTTTCCCGGTCATCATTGTCACCGATCTTGATGATTCGTGGGCATTGTTCAACGTCAGGGAAGATTTGCTCAGCCGAGTCACAGAAGGCAGTGAATTTGACCTGAAAATCCCTGCCCTTGATCAATCCGCACGATTCCGTGTCAGCCATATTTCTGTGCTCGGGGACTACGCAACATGGCGCGCAACAACGCCGGGGCGCGGATTCGACATGAGAACGTTCGAGGTAGAAATGCAACCTGTAGAGCCAATCACTGGATTAAGGGCGGGCATGAGCGTTCTTCTTGAGATGGCACCGTAAGCTCGGCAACGGACCGGAGAGCCCGATGGGTCGTGAGCATCTGACTGGCTGGAAAGCTCTGCGGGAGCAGCCCTGGCTGCTTGCGGTGGTCGTTTGGCTGCCGCCGGTTCTGTTCGTGTTGTTGATCAGTATCTTCCGGATTGGAACACCGCAATCTCTTCCCGTAGGTGTCGTCAATCTGGACCATAGCCATGAATCCTACACGGTTGAACGTCAGTTGGACGCGAGCCCGGGGCTGAGCCTGTTAAGGTCATACGCCTCAGCGTCCGCTGGCGCAGCTGCCCTTCAACAATCTGAAATCCTTGCCCTTGTTATCATTCCGGAAAACTTTGGCCGAGACCTTCGGCTTTCGATCAGCCCGACGGTGACCGCCTTTTACAACAATCAATATCTGTTGTCCGGCAAATTCATCAATTCATCGTTAATAAGCGCCTCCATGGATCTGGCCGCGCGCACGGGTGTTGGCCTTAAGATCAGCCATGGCCAGACTGCCCCTGAAGCCATCACCTCGGCAGTGCCAGTGCGCCCGCAAGTCACATCGCTCTATAACCCCAACATGAGCTACGCGCGCTTTCTGGTGACGTCAATATCGCCGGCTCTCTGGCAAATTATCATCGTTATCTCAACGGTTCTGACGTTAAGCTGGCGACTTGAAAAACAAACCATCCCGGCACCATTGATTGAGCGGAGCAAAGCGATCACTGCCGCGCTTGCGCCTGTCAGCCTGCTCCTCTGGCTCCAGGGGTTGCTGATGCTCGTATTGTTCCGCCTCTTTCTGGGGTGGCAGCCATCCGGCAACATCGTCTGGCTTCTTCTTGGTTTGGCCCTGACCATCTTCAGCGTTCAGGCCATGGCAGTGCTCATTGTCGCTCTCGTTCGGGACCGGGTAAAAGCAATGAGTGTTAGCGCTGCGTATCTCGCCCCTGCGTTTGCATTTATGGGCATTACCTTCCCCCGAGGTGATATGAATGTGATCGCATGGGCCTGGGGAGGCTTGATGCCATCCACTCACTACATCAAATTGCAGGTGGACATTGCCGACCACGGCGCCTCCCTGCCTCTCATTGTCAGCTCACTGATTGCGTTGCTGCTTTTCCTACTTGTCTTGCCAATAGCGCTGAAGCTACTTCCGGCAAGGCTTGACCCCAAACTTGCAGAGCAGGTGAGCTAATGATCCGTAACACCAGTCTGTGGGGGGCCTGGAAAGCCGAACTGTCGAATATCATCCACGACAGATCGGTGATGCTGGTTATGATCGGTGGCATCTTGTTCTACGCACTGCTTTACCCGCTGCCCTACCAGAAGAACGTTCCGGGGCAACAGGCCCTGGCGGTTCTGGATCAGGACCGTTCAGCGCTCGCCCGGCAATTGATACGCATGGCCGACGCAACGCCCCAGTTGCGCGTGGCGGCCGTCCCACAAAGCATGAGTGAGGCAACCGTCCTGTTGGAGAACGATGTCGTTCACGGGCTGCTGGTCATCCCCGCCAACTTCGAGCGAGACGTCTATCTCGGGCGCCCGGTGAATATCGCGTTCGCCGGTGACGCCAGCTATTTTCTGATTTATGGGAATATTGTCGAAGGTCTGCTGAAGGCAACAACCACGCTTTCCGTTGAAACACAGATTATCAGCAGCTTCCGAAAAGGCAGCAGCCCCGCCAACATTCCCGGTGAAATCATGCCGTTCAGGATGTCTCCACATGGGGTGTTCAACCCAACGGGCGGATACATCAACTACATTGTTCCGGCCGTCTTTGTTCTGATCCTGCACCAGACCCTGTTGATTGCAGCAGGCACGGTCACCATCAAGGATCGGGCCCGCCGGTTATCAGGGCTTGTCACTACCCCGCTCCGACAGGCACTTCCGATCAGATTAGTAACGTTTGTGTTCGCCTACCTGATCCTGGCGCTTTTGTATTTCGGCTTTTTCTTTCAGCTTTATGGCGTCCCGCACGCTGCACCGCAGTTCGCATTAATCGGTTTCAGCCTGTTGTTTCTCACTTCAACAACACTCTTTGCAATCCTGCTCGGTTACCTCTTGCCCAGGCCCGAACTGACGACCGTTATTGTTCTGCTGTCGTCGTTGCCCATCGTCTTCACGGCAGGGTTTGCCTGGCCGGCGTCTAATCTCCCGGAGTGGCTAGACTCACTCACCATGATGATTCCCGCCAAACCCGGCATTCAGGGCTTCCTGTCCCTCAATCAGATGGGGGCCCCAATCCAAAGCCTGACCTCCGAGATTGCGTACCTGTCCGGCCTCTCGTTGTTTTTTGGGCTGGGCATCCTGCTGCTCGCAATGTCAGAAAGAAGACGCAGCAGCAACCGGATGAATGCTGAATCAGCCGCCCGCTCCTACTAGGGAATGGTAGTCCGCCCGAAAACGGGCAAAGCTCAGGTACCGCCCCCGATGGTCCACCAGCTCCATGGCATCAAACGCCTCCACAAAGGCCCGTGATTCACCCGAGCTGATCACCCCGCGGTAATCACCCGTCCAGTCCATAAACTGGACCAGATCCAGCAGCAGCGTCATCTCCAGAGCGCCGTTGGCCCGCTCCAGATAGCGGTATGCCAGTGCATAATGTTCGAAACGGTAGCTGACATTGCTGGCGTCGTTTCTGGTGGCGTCTCGCAGGGGGTCATAGTCGTAATGCCGATAGGCAGGTGCTACGGGGTCACCCGCCACCAGAGCTGCCTGGCCTTCCGCAAACCAGTACGGCAGCAAAGACGTGGCGGCAGTGTAGCGGCTCAGGTTTTCCTGAACGTAGTGGGCCAGTTCATGGGTGAAGATCTGCCCGGCCTCGTAGGGCCAGCTTCGGTGATAGGGGGCGACGGCCACGGCGGCCAGGGTGCCTGAGGCAAGATTGCTGTTGCTGACTCTCGGGCTCAAGCAGGCGATGACCTGTTCCGGGTACGGCACGGCTGAGCTGCGCTCATCGACGAATTCACGCCAGCTCATTCTGAACCGGTTGAGCACGCCGTCTATGCGAGTGCTCACCTCTGTTGCGGCGGCACGAAAGGTGTTTTCGCTGTAGGCGGGCGAGCCATAGACACGCACCCGTCGGTCCGCTGTTTCAAAATACAGGGTGTCGCCAATGCACACTTCTGTCTCGTAATTCAGGCTCCATCGGCCCTCGGGGAAATAGCGCCCGGTGTCTCGGGCATCCAGGAAATAGCCGCGGCTAAAGTGTTGCTCATCGCGGTCATAGTAGCGATCCCCAGATGTGGCGCTCACCTTGCAGCCAGACAGCGTCACGGCCGCCAGGGTCAGCACCCCCACTACCCACAACCTGCTCGTTTTTTCCATCGTTATGCTCCAGGACCTGTTGTTTGCATCTATATTCCCGCAGACCGGGCGCTGTGTCCGTCAACCCATGTAAAGACCAGGTAAAGGCGTACAAAACCAAGGGCTTGAGCAGCATGGATTAGGGTACGCACAACCCCTAATCCCAATATTGAAATTTTTGTAGCGCGCGCCGGGTTCTCGTGTTAAAAATCGCTCGAATCCCACCAAGAACTGCGTGCGTCCTGCGCGCTTTGTATCCATCCCTTTTCAGTGAGGGACACCATCCAATGTTCAAGTTGTGTAAGCCACAGGCGCTTGCCGCCGCTGTTGCGTTGTCTCTGGGTGCCTCTTCGGTTTTTGCCGCCGGAGAAGTGCGTGTTTATAACTGGTCTGACTACATCGCCGAGCACACCCTGGCGAAGTTCACACAGGAAACCGGCATCAAGGTTGTCTACGATGTGTACGACAGCAACGAGGTGCTGGAGGCTGCCCTGTTGTCTGGCCGCTCCGGTTACGACCTTGTGGTGCCCTCCAACCACTACGTGGCCAAGCAGATTTCTGCCAAGGCGTTCGTGGCGCTGGACCACAGCAAACTGCCGAACATGGCCAACCTGAACCCGGACCTGATGGACGACCTGGAAAAGGTTGACCCGGGCAGCAAGTTCTCCCTGCCTTACCTCTGGGGCACCAACGGCTATGGCTACAACGAAGGCCGCATCCAGAAGATCCTGGGTGACGATGCGCCCGTGGACTCCTGGGCCCTGGTATTTGACCCGGAAGTAACGGGCAAGCTGGCCGCCGGTGGCTGTGGCATTGCCATGCTGGATTCCGGCGAAGAGATGGTTCGTGCCGCCATGGCCTACATTGGCCTGGACCCGAACAGCAACAACGCCGACGACATCAAGAAAGGCGGTGAAGTGATCAAGGCGGTGCGCCCGAACATCACCTACTTCCATTCATCCCGTTACATTGGCGACCTGGCCAACGGTGACCTGTGCGTGGCCGCCGGCTATTCCGGCGACATCCTGCAGGCCGCTGCCCGTGCTGACGAAGCAAAGAACGGCAACGTCATCCGCTACACCATCCCGAAGGAAGGTGCGGTGCTATGGTTTGACATGATGACCATTCCGGCCGGCGCGCCGAACGTGGACAACGCCCATAAACTGATGGACTTCCTGATGCGCCCGGAGATCATCGCAGACGTCACCAACTACGTGTGGTACGCCAACCCGAACAAGGCGGCGGACGAGTTTGTGAACCCGGAGATCCTGGAAGACACCAGCATCTACCCCACTGATGAGGTGATGAAGAATCTCTACATCATGGAAGGTCGGCCACAGGACGCCCAGCGCCTGATGACCCGTACCTGGACCAGCGTGAAGTCTGGTCGCTGACGGTGGCCGTAACCAACAGCACCTCCGCGCAAGCGGAGGTGCTTCTCAGCATCAAGGGCATTTCCAAGAGCTTTGACAGCACCCTGGCGGTGGACGACGTGAGCCTGGACATCCACAAGGGTGAGATCTTCGCCCTGCTGGGTGGCTCCGGTTCCGGCAAATCCACTCTGCTGCGCATGCTGGCAGGCTTTGAAACCCCGGATTCCGGTCGCATCGTGCTGGACGGCCAGGACATCACAGCCCTGCCCCCGTACCTGCGCCCCACCAACATGATGTTCCAGTCCTATGCCCTGTTCCCCCACATGACGGTGGAGCAGAACATTGCCATGGGCCTGAAACAGGACAAGCTGCCGAAAAACGAAATCGCCGACCGCGTGGCGGCCATGCTCAAACTGGTGAAAATGGAAGCCTACGGCAAGCGCCGGCCACAACAGTTGTCTGGCGGACAGCAACAGCGCGTGGCCCTGGCCCGATCCCTGGCCAAACGCCCCAAGCTGTTATTGCTGGATGAGCCCATGGGCGCACTCGACAAAAAACTGCGCACGGAAATGCAGCTGGAGCTGGTGGATATCCTGGAAAAGGTGGGCGTAACCTGCCTGATGGTCACCCACGACCAGGAAGAGGCCATGACCATGGCCAGTCGCATTGCCATTATGTCTCACGGCCGGATTGCCCAGGTGGGGTCCCCCATTGATATCTACGAGAGCCCGAACAGCCGCATGACGGCGGAGTTTATCGGCTCGGTGAATATTTTTGAGTCGAACATCCTGGAAGACAACTCCGACAGCATCTCACTGACCAGTGAGCTGCTGGATGCACCGGTGTTTATTGACCGGGGCGTAACCACGCCAGCAGAAACCACGGAAACCCTGATTGCCCTGCGCCCGGAAAAGATCTACCTGACCACAGAGAAACCGGAAGGTGACACCAACTGGAGCTGCGGTACGGTCGACAACATCGCCTACCTGGGCGATATCACGTCTTATTACGTGAAGCTGGCCAGTGGCAAGCGGGTTCAGGCCACCATGGCCAACGTGGAACGCCGTGGTGAACGGCCCACCTGGGGCGACCGGGTCTATGTGTCCTGGGAAGCCTCCAGCCCGATCCTGCTCTGGAACTGACGCGATGAATCGAAAGCTGTTTCCTGCCCCGGTGGTGGAGCGGGTGCGTGCCGTGCTGTTCCATCGCCGGGTGGTGTTCGGCGTACCCTTCGCCTGGCTGCTGCTGTTCTTCCTGCTGCCGTTTGCGCTGGTATTGAAGATCAGCCTGACCTCGGCGGTGATGGCCATTCCGCCCTACGAGCCGGTGTTCCGCTTTGTCGACAACACCCTGTCGGTGGTGGTGAACTTTGGCAATTACCTATTCCTGGCCTCCGACAGCTTGTACGTGGCCGCCTACTGGGGCTCGTTGAAGACGGCGTTCCTGGCGACCCTGTTCTGCCTGCTGATCGGTTATCCCATGGCTTACGCTATCGCCCGGGCACCCAAGCACTGGCAACTGGTGTTCCTGCTGATGGTGATGCTGCCGTCCTGGACCTCATTCCTGATTCGGGTATACGCCTGGATGGGCATTCTCGGCAACCAGGGCCTGCTGAACACGTTCCTGATGTGGCTGGGGCTGATCGACTCGCCCCTGAAGATGCTGAACACCAACTTCGCGGTGATTCTGGGCATTGTGTACGCCTACCTGCCGTTCATGATCCTGCCCATCTACACCAACCTGGTGAAGCTGGATATACGCCTGCTGGAAGCGGCGTCGGATCTTGGCTGCCGCAGCCTGACCACTTTCTGGGCGATCACACTGCCCCTATCCAAGGCCGGAATCCTCGCGGGCTCCATGCTGGTATTTATACCCGCCGTGGGCGAATTCGTGATTCCGGAACTGCTGGGCGGGCCGGATACCCTGATGATCGGCAAGGTGCTGTGGGAAGAGTTCTTCAACAACCGCGACTGGCCAGTGGCCTCGGCCCTGGCGATTGTGATGCTGGCGCTGCTGCTGGTGCCCATTGTGCTGTTCCACCGCTTCCAGGCACGGGAGATGGAAAAGAATGGTTAAGCTGAAAGCCCCCGGCTTCTCAAAATCCATGCTGGTGCTGGGCATGCTGTTCCTGTACCTGCCGATGGTGGTGTTGATCGTGTATTCTTTCAACGCCTCCCGGTTGGTATCGGTATGGGCCGGTTTTTCCACCAAATGGTACGGTGCGCTGTTTGCCAATGAGCAACTTCTGTCTGCGGTATGGATGAGCCTTCGCATTGCCTTCTACTCCGCCAGCATGGCGGTGTGTCTGGGCACCCTGTGCGCGTTTGTGATCACCCGGTTCAAGAAAATGCGCGGCCGCACCCTGCTGTCCAGCATGATCACCGCACCGCTGGTGATGCCGGAAGTGATCACGGGCCTGTCGCTGTTGCTGCTGTTTGTGCAGATGGCGCAGTTGATTGGCTGGCCAACGGACCGTGGCATGGCCACCATCTGGATTGCCCATACCACTTTCTGCAGTGCCTATGTGGCAGTGGTGGTGAGCGCGCGGCTTCGGGAAGTGGATCGCTCCATCGAAGAAGCCGCCATGGATCTGGGCTGTACGCCGCTGAAAACCTTCTTTGTGATCACATTGCCGGTGATTGCGCCGGCCCTGGTGTCGGGTTGGTTGCTGGCGTTTACCCTGTCGCTGGATGACCTGGTGATTGCCAGCTTTGTCTCCGGGCCCGGGGCGACGACTCTGCCGATGGTGGTGTTCTCATCTGTGCGGATGGGGGTGTCGCCGGAGATCAATGCGCTGGCGACCATCATTATTGCCGTGGTCTCGGTGATCGCGTTTATCGCGTGGTTCTGGATGCGGCGGGCGGAGAAGCGGCGGTTGCGGCCCCGTTAACGCCCCCGAGATACGAAACTCATTCAGGAGGGCTAAAGGCTCTCCTGAAATTTCTTCCATCCTCTGTCGATTCCCAGCCCTGCCACACGACCTACCAGTGAAGGCCAGTAAGACCACTGGAGCGCCACCGTGTGGGATCTATATTGATAAGCACAATCAATACGGATACACAGAGCGCAGATCGACATATCGAATGGAGGAGTAACATCATGGAACATCCCAAGAATACCATTTGCCTCTGGTATAACGGCGATGCCGAAGAAGCGGCTCGTTTCTACGCGCAAACCTTCCCCGACTCCTCGGTGGGAGAAATACTCCACGCTCCCGGAGATTTTCCCTCCGGTGCCCAGGGCGATGTGCTGACCGTTAAGTTCACGGTACTCGGCACTCCCTGTCTCGGGCTCAACGGCGGCCCCGCCTTCCAGCACAACGAAGCGTTTTCGTTTCAGGTCGCCACGAGAGATCAGGAGGAAACTGATCGGTACTGGAATGCGATCGTTGGCAATGGTGGCGAAGAAAGCGCTTGCGGATGGTGCAAAGACAAGTGGGGGATCTCCTGGCAGATTACGCCGGTGGCGTTGACAGAAGCCATAGCCGACCCCGACCGCGCCGCCGCCCGGCGTGCCTTCGAAGCGATGATGGAGATGGGCAAGATCGACATCTCGGCGATAGAGGCGGCCCGACGGGGGTGACGGAATCGGGCTCAGCTCGTCAGGATATGCCTCAGGCCATCACACTCCACCATCGGGTCGTCACAGTTCACCACGATGTCAGAACGGGCGATGACATAGGCCTTACCGGTTATGTTGTTTTTGACCACCTGATATTCCCCTTCCTGTTCGACCGCCGTGAACTGCCCAATAAACCCGGTTTCCCGCAGGGAGATGGTTTCCAACTTGTCGCCGGGTTTGATTCGGCCTTCGTGGTTCATGAGTGCCAGTCTTGCCGAGGTGCCGGTGCCGGTGGTGCTTCGGCAGATGACGCCGGGGTGCACGTAGGTGGCTGAGCGGGAGCGGTAGTAGCCTTCGGCCACTTGTTCTACCGGGCCCATGAAGTGCAGGAACGGCAGTGGGCCTACGTCGCCCAGAGTGTAATGGGAGAAGCCCCGTTCGGCCTGGATGGCTTCGACAATGGCATGGGCGGTTTCCGCTAACCGGCGTTCTTCATCCAGGGTCAGGTCGAAGCTCAATGATCTAGCATCTACCAGGGCGTAAAAGCCGCCACTGTAGGCCACGCTGTAGTTGACCTTGCCGATGCCGGGCACGCTGATACTGGCGTTATGGGTGTGAATATAGCTGGGCAGGCCTTCGCAGGTGATGGCTTCCACCACGCCGTCATGTACGGTGGCCTCAATGCTCACCAGGCCGGCGGGGGATTCCAGTTTGAAGTGTTGTTTGCCTTCCTGTTTGCGGACGATACCGGCTTCCAGAACCGCCGTTGCCGTGCAGATGGTGTTAGAGCCGGAGTAGATGGGGTAGCCCATGACTTCCATGATGATATATCCGGCGGCGGCTTCCGGATGAGTGGCGGGCACCAGCAGGTCGACAGACATTTCGGGGATGCCATAGGGTTCTTCCAACAGCAGCCGGCGCAGGCCGTCGGCATCATCCCGCAGATACTCCATCTGGGCTCGCACGGTATCGCCGGGCAGAGCGGTGATGCCACCGGTCACAATACGGCTGACATCGCCGCCGGCGTGGGTATCCATCAACTGAATAGTGAGTTCCGGTTTCATCCGCCTGCCTCCAGCGCAAAAGGTTGGCCGTGCGCCTGCCATTGGGCATCCGGCACGATGACGATTTTGCCCAGATAATTGCCGCCACGGTTTACGAAGTATTCCTCGGCCCGGTGCAGGTCCGACAGTTTGAAGGCGCCGTGCAGCACGGGTTTTAGATGGCCGTCGCGAATCCAGGTCATCAGCTGGTTTGCTTCTTCACGGGTGCCGTGGGAGACCCCGAAAATCTGCACCTGATACAGGTAGATTCGGGTCCAGAGGATTTCACTGATGTTGCCACCGCTGGCCCCGGCAATGCTCAGGCGCGGGTAGGTACTGCGGGCGTTCATGTCAAAGATCATGGCGTCTATGAATATGTCCGTCATTTCGCCGCCCACCAGATCCATCACCGCATCCAGGGGTTTGCCGCCGGTTTCTTTCTTCACCCGGTCTACAAAGGTACTCATGTCGCTACGATCCAACACCGCTTCGGCGCCCAGATCGAGCAGGGTTTGGGCCTTGTCTTTCTGGCTCAATGCGTAAGGGACAGCGCCGATGATCCGGCAAAGCTGGATCAGTGCGGTGCCCACGCCGCCGCTGGCACCGGTCACCAGAACCCGCTCACCCGCCTGCACGTTGGCAGAGGTGAGCATGTGGTAGGCGGTCTGGTAGGAACACATGCCCATGGCCGCCAGTTCGGCATCGGCAAGATCCGGGTTTGGGATATGGTGAAACTGATCGGACGGCAGGGCCACGTATTCGGCGTAACCGCCATCGGCGCCATGGCCGTAGTAGTCCGGAGTCAGGTTGATATCGGTGCGTTCGTTCGCGTAGATGTTAAAGTCCAGGAGGCCCCGCTCTCCGATACGGGTTTCACTGACGCCCTCGCCCACCGCCACCACTCTGCCGGCGATGTCGGCGCCCTGAATACGCGGGAACGTCAACGTGGGCTTGCCCCCCATCTGGAACGACGTCATCTCGCCTTTTTTCGTGGGATAAAGTCCTTCCCGGGCTTTGCGATCGGTGTTGTTCTTGGCGGTGGCGGTTACCTGTACCAGTACCTGGCCGGCAGCCGGTTTGGGCACTGGTATGTTCTGGTATTCAAGTTTGTCGATGCCGCCATGGCCGGTGAGGACCATGGCTTTCATGGAAGCCGGGATCTCGGACATTGGCTCCTCCCTGTTCTGGTGGTTTCAGTGATCTTCAGAGCATAGGAGAGATATGGGGTTGTGTCAGGGGGGTGTGCTGGTTATCGGGCTATGACTTTGTACACTGGGCGCAACCGGGGTATTTGTTTGAGGACGACCTGAATGACCGTCATCAGCGGCACCGCCAGCAGAACGCCGACCGGGCCCCAGAGCCAGCCCCAGAAGAAGATGGATACGAAGATGATGACCGGGTTGATGGCCATGCGAAAGCCGTGAATCCAGGGTTCCAGGAAGAAACCAACAATGGTGGTCAGCAGGATAAAACTCAGCGGCGCGATGGCCATCATCCAAAGGGTATCCAGGGTAATGGCGGAAACCACCGCCAGCAACGCAATCGTGAGCATATTGCCGAGATAGGGTATAAACCGGGCGAGGCCAGCGATCAGCCCCCACATCGCCGGGTCTGGCAAACCGATGGCCCAACAGATGAGTCCGGTAAGCACACCAACGGATAGGTTACTCAACCCCAGCACAGCGAGATACTGGGCAATTTGTTGCTGGGAATCGTGGGTGATTCTCAGAACCGTCTTGCGCTGCGGTCTTGGTAACTGTTTGACGAAGTTAAAGATCAACCTGTCACCGCTCACCAGCAGGAAATAGGTTAACGCCAGTGCCAACGCCAGGCCTGCTACTCCGTTGCGGGCTTTGGACATCAGCTGGCTCCGCCAGGATTCCGTTTGCAAGACGACCGTTGTGGGCTTCGACTGGTCGTTCTCGGACAGCTCATCCACGGACTTTTCAACCTGCTCCGCTGACTGGCTTACCTTATCGAGCTGGCGCATGATTTCACTGTCACCCACCAACAGCCTGGATATGCCCTCCGGTGCTTTCTGGGCCCACTCAAGGGCCGGGGTTGCAACGGCAGCGCCAATACCCACGATACCTGCAAGCACAACCAACACCAGTACCAGCGAGCTCACCACTTTTGGCAACCGCCAATTCAGGTAGGCTTTCTTCACCAACGGTGAGAGCAGCAAACTGGTCAATACCGCCAGAACAATAGGCAGGATAATTTGGTGAGCAAGATAGAGTGTGTACAGGATGCCCAGGATAAACAGACCATAGATGGGCGTAGAGAGCTCAGCCAGCACACTCTTCCCGGACGGGTTTTCGGGAGAGCGGTTATCTGTTGGGGAATCATCCATGCTGTTTCAATACCTTCAGATCAGGATGGCGCCGTGTCATCGACAACGCCGGTTAGGCCCGCAGAAGCGGGTTGCAGGTAGCTTGCTAGTGTAGCGTTCCAACATCTTGCTTGCATTATCAAACAATTACCATTCGCCCGAGCACAAAACTGAACCGGGGGCATTGCCGACAGCGTATACAAAGGCACGAAGCCTGAGTTGAACCGGAGAACCAGATGCCACCACGTTACGACACCCTTTTCTACGACGGACGCTGCCCACTGTGCGCCAAGGAAATCCGTACGCTCAGAAAGTTACAACGTGGCGACCTGATTTTTGCCGATATCCACGAGCAGAATGCGCACAACGCACAGTTGCCAACACGTGAAGAACTTCTTAAACGATTGCACCTGATGACCTGGAGTGGTGAATGGGTTATCGGCTTGCCGGCCAATGTTCGTGCCTGGTCTCACACGCCGTTTGGCTGGTTGCTCAAGCCTCTGTTGTGGCCTGTTTTATATCCGCTCGCAAAACGGGTTTATGAAACCTGGGCAGATCGTCGGTTCGAAAAGAAGTATGCGTGTTCGGTTGGCCCATCGTGACCAGTATTTAATGCATTATGCATTGAACTTGAAATATTAACGCATGCATTATGCTCTACGATAAAAACAAAAGTCACCAAAGGAGCTACCATGCGTTTTTCTCTGAACTCCGGTCCCTGCGCACTTGCCGCCGCGATCGTTCTCTCTACCGCACCGTTGCACACCCATGCCAGCCTTCCCTCAGGACTGCTCGGGACATCTTCAACAACGGAATCCACCAGCACAACAGCCAGCACAGAAAACACCATTGCCCAACGCTACATAGTGACTGTCGACCCAACCCTGCCCTCGCTTCTGGGCGTTGGTGGTGATCTGTCTGCCGGTATCCAGGCGCTATTAACAGCCGTTGGCGGCGGGAACATTCTGTTTCTATATGAGAACGTGATGACCGGTGCAACGGTGCAGCTCACCCAAAGCCAGGCCGACCTGCTGCCCGCCCTGCCCGGAGTCCTCGCAGTGGAGCCGGACACCTGGATGACAACGTCCTCCACGCAAACCCAACAGGATGCCACCTGGGGACTGGACCGGATTGACCAGACCACCCTGCCCCTGGACACCCAGTTTACCTACCCCACCGTTGCCGGGCAGGGTGTCAACGTTTATGTTCTGGATACCGGCATCCGAACCACCCATGCCGACTTTCAGGGCCGGGCCAGCGGCGTGAACTTCCACGATGACAGCGGCCTGGGCGGCGTGCCGCTGATTGGCGGAATCATCGATCTGTTGTTGGGCGGGCTGATTTCCTTCGGCGACGAGGACACCATCTCAACCTACTCTGCCGAAGACTGTAACGGCCACGGTACCCATGTTGCCTCTACCGCAACCGGTTCACTGTTCGGTGTCGCCAAGGAAAGCCAGGTGATCGGCCTGCGCGTGCTTGGCTGCAGCGGTTCCGGCGCCACCAGTGCCATTATCGAAGCGCTGGACTGGATGGTAGAGAACGCCGAGAAGCCGGCGGTTGCCAACATGTCCCTGGGCGGTGGCAATTCAGCAGCACTGGACAACGCTGTTCGTGAAGTCGTCGCCTCCGGCATTCCGGTGGTGGTCGCTGCGGGTAACAGCAACGCCGATGCCTGCAGCGGTTCGCCCAACCGTGTAGCAGAAGCCGTGACCGTAGGTTCTACCGACAATCAGGACCGTCGCAGCAGTTTCTCCAATCACGGTTCCTGCGTGGACATCATGGCGCCAGGCACCGACATCACCGCCGCATGGCACACCGGCGACACCGCCTTTAACACCATCAGCGGCACCTCTATGGCCTCTCCCCACGTGGCAGGAGCCGCCGCGTTGCTGCTCAGCCTGAACCCAGGGCTGACACCGGAACAGGTTGCCCAGACGCTCCGCAACCAGGCAAGCCAGAACCAGCTGACCAACCTGAACGGGTCACCGAATTTGCTGGTGAATGTGAACCCTTGAGGTAGAAAGCCCGCCAGCTACTTTGGCTGGCGGGCGTTACTTTAGTTTTGTGCGATGAGCAGGGTCCACCAGTATAGCGACAGTACACCTACGCCAACTGGCTGATCTCTGCCCCTTCCGGAATCAGAGACGGCGTCTGTGGCTCCCGGCCCTTAAGCATATTCGCGAGGCGCCGCTCACGAACCGTATGAACGGAAGGGTCAAGCCTCAGCACTTTCAGTGGCATCGGATCCCCTTCCTTAAGCTTGTCGAATAGCTCAGCCTTATTCAGATAAAAAGCGCCACTGCAATTTTTGCCGTTAAACTGAAAATCAAACTCAACCAACAGATTGCACTGGTAGTGTCCCTCGCCCAATGGCCGGTTGTATTTGTCATACTCCTGATGAAACTGGCAGTCCGCCTCTTTTCTGGTCAGAATGCCATCTACTTCCACACCGTGTTTACGCAACAGGGCCTGTTCGTAGTAATAGCCGATGCTTGAGTACGTGGCGACAAATGAGAAAACGAACAAGGCCAAACCGATCAGCGCGAAAAAGGCTCCGAAGATCATGGCGCCCCATTCGCCAAAGCCAAGATAGAAAACGCCTCCCCCAACAACTCCGCAAACGAGCCCCATGCCCAGCATCATGAAGAAGATATCAAGATTATCTTTGACTGCTGCCCTTAGAAGCGGCCAGTCAGTAGTGCCTTTTCTCCGCATGTTGGTCTCCGCCAGGATCGAAAAAACTAACCGGCTAACTTGGGCAGAAATGACGTATTCACCCAATAACGTTTGAGGTTGGATTCATCCACCAGAACCGGCACGGTCTCCTGGTGAATGTGGTCGCTGGGATCAAACCACAGGTTGTCGCTTCGAAACACATGTAGCTCCCCGGTTTGCGGGTGTTGCCACTGGCAGACAATGCGGAATGGGTTGCGGCCGTTAACCGTGAGGCTGGTGTTCTGCTCAACCGACGCAAACTTTGCGAGCACTTCGGTGCCATGCTGTTCCAGGTAGGCTTTTGATCGCCCCTTCAGAACACCAAACAGCACCATCCCGCCACCGACCAACGTAAACACCAGGCCCAGCCCACCAACGATCAACGACATCCCCCACAGGGAAAAGAAGCTGTTGATCTGCGCATTCTCCGGCGCCGAGGGCTCATACAGCACAGAAACCCGCTCACCGCGCCTGAAGGAGGGAGGGTTTGAACCGGAACGGGACTGAAACTCAATCTCTCGGCCACTGGCATCCTGAAATGCCACGACCGGATAGTAGCTGGTGGAATCGCTGGAGCGGGAATATACAAGCTCAGTCACTATCCCGCTGGTTTCGGTCGCCCGGTCGATGAACGCGGAGGTGCTGTTGTAACTGGCAAAGGCGCCAAACAGCATGGCTACGCCGATGACAGTGAAGGTGTACTTGAGGATTTTCAGGGTTTTCATTTTTTCGTTCCTTGAAACTCATTGTCGACTATGTTGAACATCGGATTGAATCAAGCATCCTGACCCGCTTCTTTCGCACGATTAGACTAATCGTAGAAATCCTTCAGAGATTCGATCCACATCCAATGTTCTGGCTTACCGAACTCACGGCAGTTAACGCAACGCAGCTTGCCCGGTGCGTAAAACTCAATTTCAAGGGTATGTCCTGAAATATCTGCTTTATCCGAACCACATCCATCCACGAAACTACTGGCAAATACGTGGAACCGATCTCCAACCCCACAATGGTTGAATGTGTTAGAAAGCGGGCGGCCCAGGACGTTAACCATGAACATCCCCGTTTTGGAAATAATTACCCGTGCAGGTTTGTTGAAGCGCCTCTCATGATCCTGATAGTGGGCTACAAAATTTGCTCCCTGTTCCACTGCATAGTCTGGGTAATAGACACCCCAATGAGCCTCGGTGCGTAAACCGCTGAAGGTTGCCACCCATTCCACGTGAAGCCTGCCACCCGGACCGGAGCAAGGCTGCCACCCATCGGAGCGTAGCGACGCGGGGTTTCTCTTCTTACTCCGAAGTCTCAGTGCCCGTCAACTTTGCCTGCTGTTTTCGCATGGATTCGCCCCGCAGATTGATCTTGTAGGCGTTGTGTACGAGCCGGTCCAGGATGGCATCTGCCAGAGTGGCGTCACCGATGACGCCGTGCCATTCCTCGATGGGTAATTGGCTAGTGGCGATGGTGGAGCGCCGGCCATGTCGGTCTTCCAGCACCTCCAGCAAGTCCCGCCGGTTCTCCGCGCTCAGCTTCATCAGCCCCCAGTCATCCAGGATCAGCACGTCGACCTTGGCCAGGCTGGTCAGGAGCTTTGAGTATTGGCCATCGCCCTTGGCGATGGTCAGCTCTCGTAGCAGCCGGGTCAGGCGGACGTACTGGGCGGTGTACCCCTCCCGGCAGGCTTTGTGTGCCAGAGCACAGGCCAGCCAGGTTTTCCCGACCCCGGTGGGACCGGTGATCAGCGCGTTCAGGTGTTCCTTCACCCACTGGCAGCTGGCTAGGCCCTGGATAAGCCCTTTATCCAGGCCGCGTGAGTTCCGGTAATCAATGTCTTCGAGGATGGCGGCGTGTCGCAGTTTGGCCCGGCGTAGCCGGCTGCTCATGCGCCGGTTGTCCCGTTCCGTCATTTCCCGGTCGACCAGCAGCCCGAGGCGCTCCTCGAAGCTCAGATCGGTGATGTCGGGGGTGGCCGACTGATCCTCCAGGGCGGCGGCCATGCCGGTCAGTTTGAGGGCGTGGAGCTTATCCAGTGTGGGATGTTTCAACATGTCAGATTCCTTCAGTGGTAGTAGGCAGGGCCGCGGATGTTGTCGTGTGTGTCAGGTAAGGCCAGTTCTTGTTGCTCTTCCAGGGGCTGCTCATCCAGGCGGTGCTTGAGGATGGATTCGATGCTCTTGTATCGGCAACTGCCCAGCATCAGGGCGCGTTGGCAGGCACGTTCTAATCGTGCCTCGCCGTAGCTCTGGCCCAGCCGGAGAATGCCCAGACAGGACCGATAGGCCTGTTGCGGATGCTTTCTTGCCCCCAGCGCGGTACGGATAAGCTTTTCAGTTGCCGGTCCAGTCTTGGCTGCCCAGGCGGTCAGTCGCTCTGGGGTCCACTCGCCGGCTTGGCGATGGGACTCCGGCATGTGAGCGGCGATGGTGCTATGCCGACCCTTCTGATCCGAACGCCGGTGGCTGGCGATCCGGTTGCCTCGGTGGAAGCATTCGATGGTGTTGTGGGTGATCCGGACCTCCACCTCTTTCTTGATCAGGGTGTAGGGCACCGAGTAGTAATGCCCATCGATGGCCACGTGGTAGTCGATGTGTACCCGGGCTTTTTTCCACTCGGCGTAGACATACGGCTCGGCGGGTAGCGGTTGTAGAACCGGCTGGTCCAGCTGTTTGAAGTGATCAAGCCGGCACCCGGGCAACTTGCGGAAGGGGCGGCTATTGAGCTTCTCCAACAGCTCACGGATGGTGGCGTTGAGCTGCCCCAGGGAGAAGTGCTGACGGTGGCGCAGGGCCGCCAGGATCCAGCGCTCAACGATCAATACGCCACCTTCCACCTTGGCCTTGTCACGGGGCTTGCGAACCCGTGTGGGGACAACGGCCACGCCATAATGGCTAGCCATATCCTGATAGGTCGGATTGAGATCCGGCTCGTAGCGATGGGCCTTGCTGACGCCGGAACGGAGGTTATCCGGAACCACCAGTTCCGGCACGCCGCCCAAGAACTCGAAAGTCCGGATGTGAGAGCCGATCCAGTCCGGCAGGGTCTGGCTCCAGGTGGCCTCGGCGTAGGTGTAATTGGACGCACCCATCACCGCCACAAAGACTTGCGCCTCATGGATCTCACCGGTGGTGCGATCAATGACGGGCACCGTGTGCCCAGCATAGTCCACGAACAGCTTTTCACCGGCTCGGTGGTCCTGACGCATCACCAGATCCAGCTTGCCCTGCCAGGCCCGGTAGTGCTCGCAGAACCAGCTGTACTGGTAGCCATCCGGATTGGCTTCCCGGTACTCCTGCCAGAGCAGGAACAGGGTGACGTTCTTGCCCCGGAGCTCATCGTGGATCCGCTGCCAGTCTGGAATGCCTCGGACCTGTGCCGGTAGATCCGGTGGTGGCGGGAACAGCCGTTGCTCCAGCTGGGCTTCACTCAGATCCTCTGGCAGCGGCCAGCCAAGCTCCGCCTCAGCAGCACGCCGCAGATACTCGCTCACAGTGGGGCGACTGATGCCGCAGGCTGCGGCAACCTGTCGGTTGCTAAGCCCTCGCTCCCACTTGAGGCGAAGGACTTCTTTGATTTTACGCATGGATAACCTCTTCGCTGGCATCTGGCCCTCTCCGGATGAAAAGGAGCAGAGTACCGTTAGTTATCCCGCGCCGGACGTTTTGATGGGGGAATCAGGCAGCCTGCCAGGGTGGCAGCTTTGCCGTGGAATCAGTGGCAGCTTTCGCGTGGAATGGGGGGCAGGCTTCGTCTGGAATCAGTGGCAACCTTGGTCTGGAATACGCACCTCGGGAATCGGAGTCGATTTGGAGCTGGTCCACACGGCCGGGTTGACGAGAACCGGGATTGCAAGTGCAGCGGCAAGAGCGCCAAACATCGGCAACCGGCGATTCCATTCTGAACTCAGCGCGGGAAGTAGCTGAAAAGCTAGACCGAACCAACCTATTAGCAAGCAACTTGCGAGAACAATCCTACCTTCGAAAAAAAGGGTGACAAATACGAAAGGCCAGGCCAGAAGCCCAATCAGCAAGCCTTTACCCAAGACAGTGATACGATCTCCATCTCGAAAAGGCACATTGAAAACGACGGTCAACCATCCGGCCAAGCTGCTCACAAAGAAGACAATCAGAAACCCGATGTTCAGAATCCCGTTCTCGATTTCCAGAAGAGAATACCCTGAACCGCCGGCCAGTGTCGTCGTCACATAGCTGAGAAGAACGAGCGTTGAGGGTAAGAGGAGAAAGGCTGAAATATAATGCATTAATAGTAACGTCCCTGTTTTGCTCCACTAAAAGTTTCCCGTGCTTCCTTTGCCCTCACAAATACGATACCCAGTCAGTGAGGCCCCACTTAGCGATGTGGAGGAGTTTCCTTGTAATGGTCAGTTAATAGGTTCCGGCTTATTTACCACGCAACGAAATCCCTGATAGGGAGAGTCCATCCCCCGACCGTTTCGGGCGTATACGGTTGCCAAGCCACCAGTATGATCACCATGGCCAGCCAGATCTCGCACAACCCGTTTATCTATATGTTCGCTATTCGGTTTCTGTGCCACTGGGGCAGTTGAAGCAAGATGGGCGTAACCAGGGTGAAACCAATCTCTCGTCCATTCAGCAACATTACCTGTCATATCATATAACCCGAGAGGACTTGGCGGATAGGACCCGACCGGGCGACGCTCTACCTGATTAGATGAATGTATCAGCACGTTCCCCGAAACCGGCTCCATCGGGTCAACATACCGAGATGGACGCTGAAGATATTTGTCTACTTCCACTTGTCCCGTGTCTGTGGCGAATGCGATCGGTTGCCCCCGATTTCTTGCTGCGTATTCCCACTGAGCCTCAGATGGCAACGAATATGAGAGACCGGTTTTCTCAGCCAGCCAAAGACAGTAGTTTTCGGCCTCCTGAAAATTAGGGCTACGTGCAGGCTTGTACTTGTAGTTCGGAGATGCAGGATCATTGTTCGCTGTTATTGGCAACCTCACAGCGCGTTTGAAGCCCTTTTCGATGGTATAGTCGCCTGCTCGCCCCACATCCTTCAGAAACGTCACGAACTCACCCCAAGTAACTTCTGTCTTGAGAATTGAAAAGCTCTCCACCTCCACCAGTTTTGGCGGCTTGTTGTCATCGGAGATTGGATTAAAAGGCACTCCCGATTCGTTTCCAACATCTCCCAGCCAAAACTCGCCGCCTTCGACAAAAACAAGATTGCTTCTGGCGCTGTTGAGCACCGCTTCAATCTTAACTTCTGAGGGCGCCTCCGGTGATGAACAACCGGAGACTAATGCAAAGCTGAGCATCGTGCTGACAAGCCTTATTCCCAAAGTTTTTGCTTCCCTGTCATCAAACTTTCCTTCTGGTCCAAGCATGCCGACTCAGAGATATCCATTTTGTTGATAGAAGAACTACCTTGGCAGGGTTTTACGCATCCGCTCATGAAGATCATCCAGCTCTTGCTGTTTTTGTACCATGTACTCTTCTTCGATATCGATCAGGCGGGTTGTAGGGCCGTTTGGATCTAAGCGCTCTTTGCACAACGTCCGGCCAACGATGTCGGGCTTTTTTTCTATCAATCTTCTGTATGCATTCCATTCCGAATGCTGGCAGAAAGAGCATGTAAGAAGTCAACCAAGAAAGAAAGGCGGCTCCAGAAACACCATGGCCCTCTTGACGCTCTTGCCCCAGTGTTCTTCTTGACTCAAGTACAAGGTCAAAAAAGGAAAGTTCGCCAGACTTCAAGCTTTTGTCTATGAATAAACTCTTAAACTCGGTCCTATTGCCATTCTCGTCAAACCACGGGCCAATCGTCATATAACATCTTAGATATTCCCAGATACCGACCACGGTTCGCAGGCGCTTGCCCGCTGGAACCCCTGATAAGTTCAGCGCTATCCGGTCGTCGGGGGTACCAAATTTCTTAAGAATGATTTCCAGATTTCCATGAACAATGGAACCTGAATACTGATTGATCACTTGGTATTCGTAGGCAACAGCCTCTATGTCGCTCCATTCTGCATGGTAGAGTTCACCCTTAAGGTCGTAATAAATCTCCTGAGTACGCCGATTAAAAACTATCGGCAGTGATGGTGGGCGGTTTATCTCCCATATTGCAGGACCGAAAATGACTAAAACTGAGAGTAAGAAAACCCACCAATCTAGATTGGAGCTATAAGGCGCTCCAAACAGATTGGGCAGCAAAACAAGAAGTATCCCAACTGCACCCACGAAAAAACCCACGCCAGTTAGAATACCTTTGCTTTCTGCACTGCCTGTTCGTAAAGAAAGAAACACGCAATCCTGCGACTCTACAAGACCTGGCTGCGACGGTGCGTAGCCACTACTTGATTTGCCATTCAGTAACAGCACATTCGATGATGTCCCAAATTTACTAGCTACCGCGTCAAATAGCTTTTTCGCGTTTTCAATCACCAGATACCAACCTTTACCGGAGGCATTTCCAAACCAGGTTGTGGGCGATATATCAGTTCCCCCTGAAGCCCAAAGATCTGGTCATCATCATGACAAACTCTTCTGCAAGTTGCCGTGGCTGCGGTGTTATAAACTCGCGTGCCCTCATGAGAGATGAAATCTGTACCAGACCAAGTCACAGGGTTCCGCTTTGGTTGAAGTATCCGTTCTCTTTCTTCTTCATCAAAGACCGTTCTCATTTGCTGATCGACCCACCCCAAATACCAATTAACTGCTTCACTTTTCAGCTTCAAACGATCGACTTTGTTGATAGAAGAACTACCTTGGCAGAGTTTTCCGCATCCGCTCGTGAAGCTCTTCCAGTTCTTGCTGTTTTTGTACCATGTAGTCTTCTTCGATATCGATCAGTCGGGATGTTGGGCCGTTAGGACCCAGGCGTTCCTGTACCACGTCTGGCCAGTGCTTCAGGCTTCTGGTCCTGTCGATTTTTTGTATGCAAAACTCACCAAAGGCAACAGGAAAGAAGAAATATGAACCAAACCAATAAATAATTGCAGTCCCAGAAATACCCTCTCCCTCTTGCCTTTCTTTACTGAGAAGTTTTCTACCTTCGAGCAACTGGTCAAGAGATGAGACAGCACTGGACGCCAAGCCCTTTTCGATGAAGGAATTTCTGTTTTCGGTTCTTCTACCATTCTCATCAAACCAAGGGCCGATGATCATGAAACACCTCAAATACTCCCAAATACCCACCAACGTAGGCATTCGTTTTCCCGCGGGAACGCCTGATAGGTTCAGTACTATTCGGTTATTGGGAGCTCCAAATTTCCGGAGAATAATTTCCAGATTACCATGGACGATTGATCCCGAATATTGATTCACGATACTGTATTCATAGGCAACGGCCTCAATGCCATCCCAAGTTGCATAGTACAAGTCGCCCTTCATGTCGTAATAGACTTCTTGAGTCCGTCGATTAAAGACGATCGGTAGTGATGGGGGGCGACTCATTTCCCATGCCATCGGAATGATGATTATCAAAATTGATATAAATAAAATCCACCAATTTCCACTTGCGCCCCCGCCAAAAAAAACAATAAAAAGGAAAAGAATAATTCCATACCCACCAATAAGGAATCCGAAGCCGGTGAGCGTTCCCTTTGCTTCGGAGCTAGCGGTTCGCAATGTCAGGCACACACTATCCTGTGACTCTATTACGCCTGGGTGAGATGGCAAAAACCCGCTACTTGCCCCCCCGTTCAACAACAGAGCATTGTCCTCCCCTCCGATCTTCTTCACCACCACATCTAGAAGCTTTTTCGCGTCTTCAATCACCAAATATCAACCTTTACTGGAGGCATTTCTAGACCAGGTTGTGGGCGATATATCAGTTCCCCCTGAAGCCCGAAGATCTGGTCATCATCCTCATAAACCTTTCTATATGTTGCTGTGGCTACGGCATTATGAACTCTTGTCCCTTCATGAAGGGTGAAATCAGCGCCAGTCCAAGTCACAGGTGTCCGATTTGGCTGAAGTACCTGCTCTCTTTCCTCCGCATCAAATACAGATCGCAATTGCTGCTCTACCCGCGCCAGAGGTCGTAAATAACGCTTTCCCTCAACTTTAAAAGACCGACATTGTTGATAAAAAATCACCTTGGCAGAGTTTTACGCATCCGTTCGTGAAGCTCATCCAGCTCTTGCTGTTTTTGTACCATGTAGTCTTCTTCGATATCGATCAGGCGGGTTGTTGGGCCGTTTGGATCTAAGCGCTCTTGCACAACTTCCGGCCAACGATGTCGGGCTTTTTTTCTATCAATCTTCTGTATACATTCCATTCCGAATGCTGGCAGAAAGAGCATGTAAGAAGTCAACCAAGAAAGAAAGGCGGTTCCAGAAACACCATGGCCCTCTTTACGTTCTTGCCCCAGTGTTCTTCTTGACTCAAGTACAAGGTCAAAAAAGGAAAGTTCGCCAGACTTCAAGCTTTTGTCTATGAATAAACTCTTAAACTCGGTCCTATTGCCATTCTCGTCAAACCACGGGCCAATCGTCATATAACATCTTAGATATTCCCAGATACCGACCACGGTTCGCAGGCGCTTGCCCGCTGGAACCCCTGATAAGTTCAGCGCTATCCGGTCGTCAGGGGCACCAAATTTCTTAAGAATGATTTCCAAATTTCCATGAACAATGGAACCTGAATACTGATTGATCACTTGGTATTCGTAGGCAACAGCCTCTATGTCGCTCCATTCTGCATGGTAGAGTTCACCCTTAAGGTCGTAATAAATCTCCTGAGTACGCCGATTAAAAACTATCGGCAGTGATGGTGGGCGGTTTATCTCCCATATTGCAGGACCGAAAATAACTAAAACTGAGAGTAAGAAAACCCACCAATCTAGATTGGAGCTATAAGGCGCTCCAAACAGATTGGGCAGCAAAACAAGAAGTATCCCAACTGCACCCACGAAAAAACCCACGCCAGTTAGAATGCCTTTGCTTTCTGCACTGCCTGTTCGTAAAGAAAGAAACACGCAATCCTGTGACTCTACAAGACCTGGCTGCGACGGTGCGTAGCCACTACTTGATTTGCCATTCAGTAACAGTACATTCGATGATGTCCCGAATTTACTAGCTACCGCGTCAAATAGCTTTTTCGCGTTTTCAATCACCAGATATCAACCTTTACCGGAGGCATTTCCAGACCGGGTTGGGGACGATATATCAGCTCACCCTGAAGCCCAAAGATCTGGTCATCATCGTCATAAATCTTTCTGTATGTTGCTGTGGCTGCGGCATTATGAATTCTTGTCCCTTCATGACGAGTGAAATCAGAGCCAGACCAAGTCACAGGTGTTCGCTTTGGCTGAAGTATCTGCTCTCTTTCCTCCGCATCAAATACCGATCGCAATTGCTGCTCTACCCACGCCAAAGACCGGTAACCAACGCCGTTCCTCAACTCATCTCCTGAAAAGTAAATCGTTTCAGGGCCCAAGGCGCTTTGCCCCGGAAGCTCAAGAATCAACCAACAATCCTGCATATGGATTCCCGTATGCGGATTAAACCTCCGAACCCTCTCCAACCTGAGTTTGATAGGAAAAATAGCCGTGTACAATCGCTCCATCTCATCTCGATAGTTCCCGGCCCACCCAGCGGGCTTCACGCCAAATCGGGTATTTGCAAGCCAGCGCTCGAGCGGAGTATTCTGCAAGTAGTGACGGGCTACTAACCCTCCAATTAAAGATGCAGTTAAGCCTACTGACAACGCTGTGTAGTAGCCACCCAATCTGGACAAACCTCGAATTGAAGATGCAACTTGCAATCCCAGTGCCGCCGCCCTTGCCTCACGATATGCCCTGAAGGCTCTGACACTCAGCGCCAGTTGTCCTGATGACACTCCCATCAAACTGACTTCAACTGCAGCCGTATCAAAATCCCCCGCACGGTATGACTCGATCGCTTGAGTGCCAAAAACAACTATATCAAAAGCCGCAGTGACCGCAGTGAACGCGGCAGCAAACGCCCCCACCCCGTGGCTATACGCGTCTGGGTTAGCTGAACGGGATAATCCTTCTTTCCAATTAAGCTCAGACATCTTGTGCTCTAGAGATAAAGCCGCTGCTACGAACCCTGTGACACTACCAGCAGCCTTTGCAAAACCTCCGACATCTTTATCAGGATCAGTATAAAAATCTGAGATTGCAGACACCATGTTCATTCCAGTCAAAACAACCAGAACCGAACGCAACGGTGCCTTTTCTAAAGCGTCCGCCAGTCCATAAGGATTCCCTTTGAAATACTGTCCAGCATTTGCAGATACTGCCCTGATCACGGGCACTTTACGCGCATCGGCAACCGGAGGGCTGAGAGGCGACACTGAGTTTCCGCCATTTTTTGCCGACTCACTCAACCATTGATTAGACTGAACAGCACTCACGCTCTCCACCGCCAATGTCTGGCCAGTTCGAGCTAGCCCCGAAACCAGGAACCCGCTTCCTAAAAGTGATATTCGGTTTGGAAACCCTCTCAACTCGACCGCAGCGACAGGCGAAACAGCATTGAATAATAATTGTGTCGGAGGCGTCGGCGCTCTAGCGACAAGACCGGAAATCTTGGAATTAATCGCGGCAACAAGCGCTGTTGCCGTTTTCGAAAGATCTTCTATGGAGTCGTTCGCCATATCTCCGACTTCAACGAGCTTCTCGATTTCTCCGAGGGACAGGCGCTCTCTTACCCCAAGCAGCGCATTCCAGAACCACTGGGCACCCTCGCCCTGTATGTCGGCCAGACGACCAATCGCACCAGCGCCTTTGCTGAAGTAAGATGGGCCTAACAGAGCAAGACCAAATTTTTCTTGCAAAATGGTGTGGTGGTCTTCTCGGGTAAGATCAAGGCTCTCACAAGAACTTGCCAGTGTTTCAGGACCGTTTGCACATTCGAGCGTCTCCATCCACCGAATCCAGGAATCGAGCAGCCCTCCAACAACTTCTTCAAAATGGGATTGAGACGAATCTGACTCACGCCAGGCCCTCTGCAATTTGGGCAGCTCAACGAGCTCAGGAAGCTTTGCCTCAAGCTGACTGTCCGTCTCGTATAGATCCCTGATTGTCTTGGCAAGGCTCCACTCCCCACCGAACCGAGCTCGCAACCGCTCCTGATTGTCGTGGGCGAGCCGAACCAAAGCGGCCAGATCCTCTGTCACGCCCCAAGGGTCATCAACAACCCCCATTATCCGCTGATCAAACCTCCTCGTGGCACGTTCGATTTGAGGCCAATGCGGAATCGTTGGCGTTAACCCTGACCAATCGAAGTCTTCGATATTAGCGACTTCCGGCAGGCTATAAAACGTCTGTTCATCAAGCCCCTGACAGTGCGGCGCACTTCCCGGGACCATTCTCCTCATGAATTTCTCGCGCTGATCAGACTCATTCACAATCATATCAAAATGAGCATCAGACCACTGGTTTTCGCTCCAGGCAATATCGACCGGCTCTCCCGAGGGAAGCGCTAAAAAAACCGACGTTCTGGAATCAATAACCTCTCCGCCCCGGCTCGTTTCCTGAATATGGGAGTTCGTCACCGAGTACTCGATCAAGCGATCGTCATAGCTGCTCCACACATATAACCAGCCGTCTCTCAACAAACGAGGAACCAATCCAAGCATTCGATCCTGAAGACGCGTATACCGCTCAAAGTTGGGAAATAGATCTGGCAGGTCAGGTAACTCCAATCCAGCTAGCAAATCGCCTTCATAGTTCAAAGGACCAATGGCGTATCGAAGGGGCACAAAAGCTGTCATTAGCGGACAGGTTGCACAATAAGTCATAACACTTCCCTGTGTTTTAGATCGTTTGACGAACCCAGTGCAGATAATAGATCTGAGCCGAAATGGAAGTGAGGCACCACTTTTTGTGAGAGGAGCGCCGGCTCATCCGAAGCATTGTCCTCCGAGGCCCGTGTTGGTTGGTATCTTGTGATCGATGCTGTTTCAGATTGGAAAAAAATAGAGCCAACACCCGACCAGAATTGCGGAGGGAAATGACCGTCAGCCTCAGCCAATCTTGAAACTACCCTGGCATCACCGAGCCTCAACCAAGCCAACAACTCTCCGGGCATAATCACTTGCACTCGTGCCCTCAGAAAATCCAATAAACCCATCTCATCATAAGATGTGTGATACACCGCTGCTCTTCTCATTATGGGATGATTGTTTTCCCATAACGCCTTAAGAACAGTGCTAGCTCTCAGATCCGCAATCATCGGCCCCAAAGCAGACACACCATCATATACACCATCCTTCAATACCATGAGAGGGCATACATCTAACCCCAATTCATACCAGCTTCGCAGCCCATGCTTAGAACATGCGCCGTCAAAAACCAAGAACATATGCTCGGCCGGTGGTAAGGGCTGAAGGCTTTCGCTAATCGTTGAGGTTTGAAGCATCATGAAAGCGCCTCCTTATCAGACCTTACAGAGCAGACCTCCGAGAAAACTTCTTCCTTTCTTGCGGCATTTCTAAAGCTCGCGGCCTGCTTCAGGTCTGCCTCAATCGGCCTAACCTCATCCACCCTTAACGACAGAGCCTCAATGTCTGGCCGACCTCCGGTATCAGATATTTGGGGCCCTGTTGAGCTAATCGAGCCATCAGGTGTTAATGCATTTGGCAACAACGGCCCCGTGACCCCAACCCCACTGCCACTCCCCGGCCCACCCCCGGAGTTCATCCGCACCAGAGGCCCAGACACCGTCACCCCACTCGGGTCTACCTTCACAAAGCTGCCACCCGCTTTAAGTGTCACCTCGGCACCCGCCTCAATCACAATTTTCATACCAGCCTTGTGGTGGATTTCGGTGCCGGCTTCCACCAGCTGGTTTTTGCCCTGCTTGCTGTGGTGGCTGCCGTTTACGGTGAGACTGTAGTCGGCGCCGATGCTCTCGCGATGTTCGCCATCTGTGGTGTGGTGGCGGTTGCCTTTGGTATGGCTGAAGCGGTTGTTTTCCACCGTCAGGTGGCTGTCGTTCCTGATGACTTCGGTGCGGTTGTTTTCCGTCAGCAGGTCCAGGTCTTTCTGGGCGTGCACGTAGATCTGCTCTTCGCCCGCTTCGTCTTCAAAGCGTAGCTCGTTGCTGCCCTCACCCTTGTGGGTTTTGGTCTTCAGGGTGGTCCGGGTTTTGTGTTCCGGCAGCGCGTACGGCGGTGTGTTGGTGGCGTGGTAGGTTCTTCCAGTGATGATGGGCTGGTCCGGGTCGCCATCCAGGAAGGAAACGATTACTTCATTGCCGATTCTGGGCAGGGCCATAAAGCCGTATTGGCCGCCAGCCCAACCTTGGGCCACACGCAGCCAGGCACTGGAGTGTTCGTCGTTCTTGGAGTAGCGGTCCCACGGGAATCTTACTTTCACCCGGCCGTACTGGTCGCAGTGGATCTCTTCACCCTCGGGGCCGGTGACGATGGCCATCTGGGGGCCGTCCATCATGGGTTTATGTTCACACAGAGGCCGCCAGGTTTTGTCGGCCGGGATGGCGGTGAAGTCGTTGTGGTAGCTGGTGGGTTCGCTGCCGCCCTCTTCTTCCATGGCCTGGGGCTGTTTGCCGGTGTGGGTGATGGCGGTCAGCAGCCATTCCCGGTTCAGGCTCTGGCTGTCGTGGTCCTGCAGTTCCACTTTGGCGCCGGGGGTAAAGTCCGGGCGGTTGCTTTCGCCCTTGGCCAGAGAGGCGTCGTTTCTCAGGGCATCCAGTCTGGCCTGTGTGAAGGGCTGGCCACTAGCATCGGCTTTGTAACGGCCGGGGTAATCGTAGTGTTGATAATCTTCGCGGTGGTTCGGGCTGCCGGCGCTTTGTTCGTGCATCAGGGCGTAGGCAGGGTTCTTGAAGGTGTAGTCCTTCATGGCCACGGAAGCGGCTTTGATGCGCTCTTCGTAGGCGAAGCTGAACACGCAGGCTTGTTTGCTGCTGCCACCGGCCTGGGTGTTGCAGGGCACCGGGTCCAGTTTGGGGGCGTCGCCGTGGTGGTCGGCGATGATTAACGCTGGTTGCTCTTCGCCATCCACGCTGCCGTGCTGGTAACGGTAGTGCCAGCCTTCTTCGGCGGCCAGGCGGTTGATGAACTGCAGGTCGCTTTCCCGGTGCTGGACGCAGTATTCCCGTTCTTCCGGGGGGCGCTTGAAGTCAAAGATCGTATCAATGATGCCCCGCTCTTCGAGCAGGGTGCGCACGATGGCATCGGTGGTCTGGGTCTGGAAGATGCGGCTGTTGTGCATCAGGCCCAGGCGCCAGGCCGGGGGCTGGATCACCACTTCGTAGGCGGTACGGCGGTGGCCGGTGTTGCCGCGGACGAATTCATTGACCACGCCGGTGAAACGCCGCAGGGGTTGGCCGTCTTGCCACACCACCAGGTCCACCGGTTGTTCCAGGATATCCGCCGCCTGCACGTCCGGGTCAGTACTGGCCAAATGCACTCGACCCTGAAACAGCTGGGAAAGGCTTTCGGTCAGCGCGAAGCTGACGACAACGAAGTGATCTGAGGGGAATTCGCCTACACGGGCGGTGAACTGCAATCCGCTTGCCTGGGGCATGACTTCGGTCCCTGAAGATTAATGATGAACTGCTTACTCGTCCTGAGCGTGCATGAGTATAACCAGTGTGGATTGTAAGGCCAACCTTGCATCTGCCCACATCTGCGACTTTTGTTGAACTCTGTGAACGGTTACTCTTGTCCCAATGCCTACAACAAGAGAGCGACCATGGCTATGTACACCATTGAAATCAATGAGACTTTTAATGTCCCTCGCAAAAAGGTATTCGCCCTGTTTGCAGATCACCAGCGTTTCGGAAAAATGCTTGGCGCACCGGTCAAACGGATCAAAGACAGTGACCAGGCAGACCCGAACGGCCTTGGCTCTGTGCGCAAGATCGGCATCGGCCCCCTCTCTCTGGAGGAAACCGTACTGAACTTCGAGCCCGATACGCTGATTGAGTACGCCATCACCAGCATGAGCCCGATCAAGAACCATCTTGGCAGGATTCGCTTTTCGGAGACCCCGGATGGCCAAACCCAGCTGAACTACACCATCACCTTTGAAGACATAGTGCCGTTTTCCGGGAAAGTGGTCAGCGTCGCTCTGGAGCAGGGCCTGCGCCGAGGAATCAAGCGGGTCCCCAAGCTGGCCTGATGCCATAAGGGCCCCGGCCCGGGCAGCCGGCGTGACAAACCGTTACTTGATGAATATCAGATAATTGACCTGAGGCAACACTTCACATTTGTCAATTCTGTAACCTCCCGCGCAACTTGCAATATCCGGCCATCAGGGGCCTAACGGGCTTCCTGATGGCACAACCAATCCTCTGCGGGAGAGCGAAATGGCGGCTGAACCGATTGTGCTTTTCGACAACGGACACCACAAGTGCCTGATGTTTGATTCACTGGTGACTGGCGAAGGCGTCCAGTCGAACCAGTTCCTGGTTGTCGATGGCAAACATGAAGCCCTGATTGATCCCGGTGGAGACCTCACTTACACACCACTGTCCGTAGCCGCCTCGAAGTATATGAACATCCGCGACATGGATTATGTTTTTGCGTCTCACCAGGACCCAGACATCATCGGCGCCATCGATCGCTGGATTGTTCACACCCGCGCCAAGATTGTGACTTCCAAGCTGTGGGCCAGATTCCTTCCACACCTGGTGTCCAGCTATGTCACCAATCAGCTCAGCGGAAGCGTTTACGACCGCATCGTCAGCATTCCTGATGGCGGCGCTAACGTCCGGTTCGGTGACAGCTACCTTCAGTGCCTGCCTGCGCACTTCATGCACTCCGTGGGCAACCTCCAGTTCTATGATCCGGTCTCCAAGATCCTGTTCTCAGGTGATCTTGGCGCCTCTATGGGCAGTGAAGATGACCACGAACCGGTCAAGGATTTCGACAAGCACATCCCCAACATGATCGGTTTCCATCGGCGCTACATCGCCTCCAAGAAGGTGTGCGGCCTTTGGGCCAATATGGTTCGCGGCATGGATGTGGCCATGATCGTGCCCCAGCACGGCAAGCGTTTCGAGGGGCCGGTGATGGTCGACCGCTTCCTGAACTGGGTCAGCGAGATGGACTGCGGGATTGATCTGGTTTCACAGGATAACTACCGACAGCCGGTGGAATACGTCTGATTCGCTCGGTTTATGGTTCCGTGAATCACGGCTGGCGCGCAGCCTGTGCTCGTGCCAGCCATTCATCGGCCAGATTTTCGTCTCTGGGCACACCCAGGCCCTGGCGATAGGCACTGGCCACTTCCTCCATGCCGATGGCATCGCCAGCTTCCGCGGCTTCCAGATACCACTCGAACGCCTTTTCCAGGTTCTTCTCGGTTCCGAGACCGGCGGCATACATGTTGGCCACATTCAGCATACCCTGGCTGTTGCCTCGCTCAGCCAGCTCGCAGTAACGGTCAAACGCTTCGTCATATTGCCCCATTTTGTATACCGCATAGGCCTGCAACGCCTTGACCATATCCCGGGCTATGCGGGTTTGTTCATCATTTTCCTGGGCACTGATCCCCGTAACGGGTGCCAAAGCCATGGCAATGACCAGTAAAACCGTTGGCCGGACAACGTTCATAGCGAAACTCCACCGAGACTGATACACCATGACACGCTAACAGCCGGTGCCCACCACGTCGCCGCTACCAAAGCATCATTCAACTGGTACCTTCGAACCGCCAGCCGGCAAAATAGGCTGTCACCCAGGCCGCTAGTTGAGTAAAATCCGACCTTTTACAGAAAACCCAAGAGGCACCACAGATGGGCAGAGCCTACCAGAACCGCAAAGAATCCATGGCCAAGACGGCCGCGGCAAAAACCAAGGTCTACAGCAAGTACGGCCGGGAAATCTACATGAGCGCCAAGTCTGGCGGCACAGATCCCCAGGCCAACCTGTCGCTTCGCGGGCTCATTGAGCGGGCAAAGAAAGACCAGGTTCCCGCACACGTGATTGAAAAAGCCATCGACAAAGCCAAGGGTGGCGCGGGCGAAGATTACTCCCCGGCTCGTTATGAGGGTTACGGCCCCGGCAACTGCATGGTGATTGTCGACTGCCTGACCGACAACCCCAACCGCACTTTCGGCGATGTGCGCCTGGCCTTCACCAAGACCAAGTGCAAAATCGGCACCCCTGGTGTTGTGGCACACATGTTTGACCATTGCGCCATTTTCGCCTTTTCCGGCCAGGATGAAGAGGCCGTTCTGGAAGCACTGATGGAAGCCGATGTCGATGTGACAGACATCGAAAACGAAGATGGCAAGATCACTGTCTTTGCCCCCAACACCGAATACGCAAAGGCCAAACAGGCCCTGGAATCGGCGTTTGAAGGCATCGAGTTTGATGTTGACGAAATCCAGTTCCTGCCCAAAACCACCACCGTGGTGGAAGGCGACGATATTCCGATGTTCGAGAAGTTCCTCGACATGCTGAACGATCTGGACGACGTTCAGAACGTGTTCCACAACGCGGAACTCCCGGAAGAGTCATAAGAGTTGGAGCTGGCTATGGCTGGAACACAAACACCCCACAAAGCCCGCGTGGTGATTCTGAAAACCGGGTCTACCTACCCGCAGATCAGGGATCAGTTCGGGGACTTTGATGCCTGGTTTTCGCGGGCGCTTTCCAGCCATTTAGAACTCACGATTGCAGACGTCACTCAAGCACCGCCGCCTGGGCAACCTGGCGACTGGCAAGGCATCGTCATTACTGGTTCACCGGCGATGGTGAGCGAGCGTACGGCCTGGAGTGAAACGACGGCAGCGTGGGTTCGGCAAGCGGTTGAAGCGGGCGTTCCGCTTCTGGGCGTGTGTTATGGGCATCAATTATTGGCCCACGCGCTTGGCGGCAAAGTGGATTATCACCCAGACGGCCGGGAGACCGGCACCCAGGCGGTAACCCTGTTTGACAGCGCCCAGGACGACCCACTGTTCAGCCAGCTGCCGAAACAGTTCCCGGCCCAGCTGACTCACAAACAGTCGGTAATAGAACTGCCTCCGGGCGCTGTGCTTTTGGGCCGCTCCACCTTTGAACCCCATCAAGCCTTCCGGGTTGGCAAGAATGCCTGGGGCGTTCAGTTCCACCCGGAGTTCAACGAACAGATCATGAAAGCCTACCTGGAAGTCCAGTACCCTGATCTTGAGACCGAAGGCCTGGACGCAAACGCCTTGCTGAGTTCCGTTCAGCCAGCACCCACGGCCAGCCAATTGCTCCGGCTTTTCGCCGACTGGGTGATCAAACAGCAGCACTGAACCAGCACCCATGCCCATTCGATGGAACGAACCCACCATGATCCTCAAGTTCATTGTCGGCGTTGTCCTGCTCAGCCTGATCGGCCTTGGCCTCTGGCATTCCTTCAAGCCGCTGCCGCCCGGCATTCGTTATCAGGGCGATGCCGCACCACTGGAAGACGCTGAACTGCTGACAGACACCACCCGCCATTTCAGTGATGGGCAGTCAACGCTGGATCATGAGATATTCGACGAAATCTTCCGCCTGATCGAACAGGCAGAAACCTTCATCTTGCTGGACATGTTCCTGTTCAACAGTACCGGCCCCGAGGACATCCACCTTCGCCCCCTGGCCGAACAGCTCACCCAGGCTTTGCTTGAGCGAAAGAATGCTCAACCAGACATGGATATTGTTCTGATTTCAGACCCCTTGAACACCTTTTACGGGGGCACCCACTCACCTCACTTTGATACCCTGTCTGCCGCTGGCGTTGAGGTTGTTGTCACGGATCTGGAACCGCTGCGCGACAGCAACCCGGCCTGGTCATCCCTATGGCGATTGTGTTGCCGGTGGCTGGGCAACAACCCGGATGGTGGCTGGCTGCCCAATGCCCTTGGCAACCAACCCGCCACCATCCGAAGCTATCTGGCGCTACCGAATTTCAAAGCCAACCACCGGAAGCTTCTGGTGGCCGACGAAGGCGACCGGTTCCGGGCGGTTGTCACCTCTGCAAACCCCCACAATGGCAGCAGCCGGCATAGCAATATCGGGCTGGCCTTCAGTGGCCCCGCGGTTCTGGATGTCATCCGAAGCGAACAGGCTGTTATCCGGATGTCCGGTGCCGACAGCAGCACACTCGAGCACTGGCTGGAACGGATGACTCAAGACAGCCAGCTGCCCGACCCTTCACAGGGCACCATCAAGCTTCTTACCGAGTCCGCCATCCGGGACGCCGCTCTGGATATGATCAATCGAAGCCAGCCGGGGGAGCAGTTAGACATGGCCATGTTCTATCTGTCGCACCGCCCGATCATCGACGGGCTGCTGGAAGCACAGCGCAGGGGCGTCGAGATCCGCCTGCTGCTGGATGCCAACAAGGATGCCTTTGGCCACGAGAAGAACGGCATTCCAAACCGACCTGTTGCCCGTGAGCTGCACGAGGCCGGCATTCCGGTGCGCTGGTGCAACACCCGGGGCGAGCAGTGCCACAGCAAACTTGTCATCTACCGTGGGCAGAATGAGCAAATCGAACTGCTGCTGGGCTCCGCCAACTTTACCCGTCGTAATCTGGATGACCTGAACCTGGAATCCAACGTGTGGCTGGCCGTACAACAGGATGACCCTGTCGCGCAGAAGGCCAACGCCTTCTTTGACGACTACTGGACACACGGCCCAGACAACGAACAGGCCCTGAGCCTGCCCTATTCAGCTTGGGCCGATCACTCGAGGCTGAAGTACTGGCAATACAGGGTTATGGAAGCCACGGGACTCTCCACATTCTGAGCTTTAGCATGAAAGCGTGAACGTTTTGTATGTTGAATCAGTACACATTCCCATCTAAGGTTTTTCGATAACCCAAGAACCAAGGAGTCTGATATGAACAGCCTGAGACGTCACATGAAACAGCTTTCCCTGATCATGGTCATCTTGATGTCGTTCGCAACCACCTTCTCCGTCTCGGCCCATGCCGGCATGGTGGGCACGGGCGAGCTGATTCAGCAGCAACAGACCGACCTTGACCGCCAGCAACTGCTGGACATGCTCGATGACCAGAACGTGCAGGACAAACTGGCGCAGATGGGTGTCAGCGAAGCTCAGGTTGCCGAACGTATCCAGAACCTGACACCGGCCGAGCTGGCAGACTTCGAGCAACAACTGGCTGAGGCCCCCGCCGGGGAAGGCGTTGTCGGCGTTATCGTGCTGTTCCTTCTGGTATTCATCATCACCGACATGCTGTGTGCCACGAACCTGTTCTCCTTCATCAATTGCATTCGGTGACACCTTCCGCCCCCATCAACAAGTCCGGCTTTGCCGGCAGGTTTGCAGCCCTTCTGGGGCTGATCCTGCTGGCAGGCTGTGCCAGTACACCGCCCTGGCCAGAGACTGCAGCCCCTGCGCAACAGGACAGCACAACGCTGGACCAGGCGTTGCTGGATCACGTCCCTTTCTACCCCCAGGAAAAGTACCAGTGTGGGCCGGCCTCATTGGCAACCATGCTGAACACCCAGGGCCTGGCAACGGACCCGGAGATCCTGAAAGAACTGGTTTACCTGCCCGGCCGTCAGGGGTCACTACAAGTTGAAATGGTCGCCGGCGCCCGCTCCCACGACATGGTGGTGTATCCACTGAAGCCCAACCTTGAGGCAGTGCTTGGCGAGGTGAATGCAGGCAACCCCGTTCTGATCATGCAGAATCTGAGGTTCAATTGGTGGCCACAGTGGCACTTTGCGGTAGTGGTGGGCTACGACAGTGAAGAGGAAGTCCTGATTCTGAACACAGACACCCGGCGCCATTACCGGATGCCCTACAAAGTGTTTCACGCCACCTGGAACCGGGCCGACCGTTGGGCGGTGGTCGTTCTGCCGCCAGACACACTGCCCGCAACAGCGGAAACCCTGCCCTACCTGCGAGCGGCCCACGATCTGGAAAGTACCGGCCACACCCGGGCCGCTCAGCAAGCCTACCAGGCCGCCGAACAGCAGTGGCCAGACCAACCCGCACCGATCATGGCCCAGGGTAACCTGGCGTACGACCAGGGCAATGCCGAGGGCGCCGCATCACACTTCCTGCGCGCCGTTAACCGATTCCCCGGATTCTCGGAGGGTTGGAATAACCTGGCTTATGCCCTCAGCGCCCGGTCTTGCCCGGAGCAGGCCAGCAAGGCTCTGGCCTGCGCGGCCAACCTGAACCCGGAACGTTTTGGCCAGGCACCTGAGCTGCCAAAAGGCACAACCGGAGGCAGCCGAAGCTCCTGCCCACCGATACCGGATTGCCCCGCTGACACGATAGAGCGCTAGCCCGGCTTGCGAATCAGTACCACGTCTTTACGAGGCACTTCATACTGCCAACCGTAGCGGTCAGCCAGCCAGGCGAACGTCTGTTCCCGGTAAAACACCACGTGAGTTGGGTCGCGCCGATAGTGCCAATGATCAAACCGATCATCATCGGTCTGGAAACACGTCATAATCCCCAGCCAGCCCCCCGGCTTGAGCAACGAATCCAGTTGCCTGAACACCTCAGCAGGGCGGTACAGGTGCTCTACCACCTCGGTACAGGTAATGAAATCGTACTGCTGCTCGAGGGCCGACGTGGCAGGGTGGAAGAACGGATCGTACAGCGCCATGTCAAAACCCGCCTCCCGCATCATGTCCGTAAGCGCCGGCCCCGGCCCGCAGCCGAAATCCAGTCCCCGGGCACCATCAGCCAGCTTCGCCAACAGGGGCTCTGACAGCTTCGACAGAAACCGGCGATAGCCGGCGTCCCCGGTGTCATTGTTATGCAGCGCGTATATGGCGCGCTCCTCATCTGCCGTCAGGTGACACTCAGGGGCCATAACCGTTGCCAGGCATTGCCCACAGCGCAGGTAGCGTTTTTCCATAACCGTGCGAAACGGCTGCAAAGTGCCCGATTCACACACCGGGCACAGGAGCCGGCCGCCATCACCCTCTACCATTTTGGCAATTCCCAACCTGTCGAAAGTTTCATTGTCATATCCGGCCATGAAACCAGTTTGTGACCAGCTGCCGGAAAGCCACTCCCTTACGGTGCCTATACTGGCGCCTGAAGCAGCCTGTAATAGGCATGAATAATAACAACTGTATGGTTTATGACGAAACGCCGGGGTAATCCGGCCCAGAGACAAAACATGGATACGTTGAACAGTCTTGCCCTGGAAGTGCCAATTGTGTCGGCCCGCTATGCTTACCGGTTCATCCGGTTCATGGAAAGCCGGGGCGTAAAGCGCCACACCATTCTTGAGGATACCGGCGTTACTGAAGACATGCTCGAAAGTCCGGAGGCCAGCCTGTCGATGAACCAGGTTCTGGCGGTGCTCGGCAAAGCGGACTGGTTAATGACCGATGAACGAGCCGCCTTCGAGTTCGGCCAGCAACTGGATCTCCCAAGCCATGGGCTGCTGGGGTTCGCGGTACTTGGCCAGGAGAATCCGAGGCGGTTGATCAGCATGATCGTGCAGTATCTCCGGGTGGGGCTGCCGTTGATGGATATGGAACTGGCTTCCACCGGCTCTACCTTTCGAATCCGGCTGATAGATACATGGGGGCTTGGGAACCTTCGCCCCTGCCTGACCAAAATTTACATGGGTAGCATTCACCGGGTATCCAGCCAGGTGTGCAGCCATTTCAACTTCCAGTTCGACTTCCCCAATGTCATACCCGAAGAGGACTGGAAACGGCTGGCGCCAGGCTGCGAGTTTGAATTCGATGCCAACGTAAGCCAGGTCACCATGCCGCTCAATGGACTACCGATCCGGAAAGACGACGCCAGCCTGGAATTCCTGGTGGCCCGCACCCGCCACGACCGCAATCAGCAAACCCTGGAGGCCGACGAAACGGTCATGCAGGTACGGGAACTGATCATGAGCCAGCCAGGCCGCCCCTGCACCACTGAAAACATTGCCCGGCGCCTGGACATCAGCCCCAGGACACTCAGGCAACACCTGGCCAGCGCAGGCACCTCGTTTCGCGAACTGAGAAACGACATCCGGGAAAGCTTTGCCACGCTGTACCTGAAAGACACCAATGTGCCACTGGAATCGATTGCGGAAAAACTGGGCTTCAGTGACCAAGCCGGCTTTACCAAAGCGTACCGGTCATGGACCGGCAATACGCCCGGCGACGTTCGTCGCAAGGCCCGCAAAAAAAAGTGAACAGGGTTCAGCTATTAGGTTGATGCTGTTCACGCTTTAGGCAATCCCTCCCCTCTTCTCCGTTTTGGACAAAAACCCTGCCGGGGCAAGCAATGACCCGCGCCATCCCAAGACCGTTAAATGACCCTGCACTCATGCGTGCCCTGCACGTGTGGCAAAGGGATCTTTGCAAGTCCGATTGAGCTGTCCGTCATCGGTGTTGTCTGCAACCCAACTACAACAACTACAGATAGACAGAGGACGAACTCATGAAACTCAGGAACCTCAATACGAGTGTCCGCAAGCTCGGCCCGGCCGTTGCGGCAGCGGCCTTGTTGGCCGGTGGTGCAAGCAACGCAGCGGCAGAGCCGGTATCCATTGAACTGGCGTTCGAATGCCCGTTCCCCCTGATCGGAACCCAACCCATCCGCGCCCAGATCAGCGCAGACATTCCCACGGTAGCCAACGTTGGTGAGCCCACCCCGCAGTTTGAAGTCACCGCCATTACCGTGGTGAACGACGACGCCCGCACCGGGCTCAAGCTGGTTGGCTCGGAAACGGTCGAAGGCATCGCAACCAGCTTCAACACCGTGGTAACCGCCAATCGCAGTCTGGAACAGATTGTCGAACTGACGATTCCGCCCACATTCATTCCTAACGTAAGCGGCGAATTCGATGTTCCAGCCTCAGGCCTGGCGCCTGAAGTGCTCTTTACCGAAGACGATATCGGCGAGGCTGAGATTCGCGTTGGCGGGCTTACCCTTGACCTGACAGCCCGCACCCCGAATGGCGATATTGCGCCGGCTCCCATTGGCGAGATTCTCACCGACTGCGTGCAACTTCCGGATCAGGACAACCTGCTGCAAACCATTCTGGTTAGCGGTGAGGTGTCCGAAGCACCGCGTATTGGCGTCAACCGGGAAGACCTGGCCTTCGGAAACGTACAGGCCGGTTTGACGGCAGAGCAAACCGTCACCGTTTCCAACACGGGTAATGCCGCGCTGGGTATCAACAACGTTACCATCAGCGGAACTGACGCCGACGCGTTCCTGCAGACCAACAACTGCGCAAGCCTGGCTCCGAGTGAGTCCTGTGACGTGAACGTGACCTTCGCGCCGAGTACCGAAGGCACTCGCAATGCAACCCTCACCATCGAGTCGACCGATGCCGACAACCCTGCGGTTGATGTGGCACTGACCGGCCGTGGCGTACTGGCTCCGACACCCGAAATCGGCGTTAATCCAGACGCTGTCGACCTCGGTCGAATACAGCTGGGCCAGAGCGCATCGGCTGCCGTGACCATCAGCAACAGCGGTAACGAGACCCTGCTGATTGACAGCATTGCACTTGAAGGTGCCGGCGCTGCAGACTTTGTTCAAACCAACAACTGTACAACCATTGCGGCAAACGCAAACTGTACCGTTGAGCTGAGCTATACCGCCAACGCGGTGGGCGTCAGCAACGCCAACCTGGTGATCCGTTCAGACGACCCGGAAACACCGGAAGTCAGCGTTCCTGTCTCCGCAGAGGCCTTTGAGCAAACCGGTTCAGAACTTGAGCTGCTGCTCGGCCTGGAAGGCTCTACCTTCATCAAGTCCTCGGGCGGCACCCTGCCCCTGAACGGTTCCATTGCCACCCTGCTGGATCTGGCGGCGGGCACCTTCGAAGCCGACCTGGAACTGGACCCAACGTATGGCAACTTCTCCATCAAACTGCTTTTCAGCAGGCTGAATGCCTCAGCCAATGTTGAATTTGAACAGGCAGACGTCACCACCGGCACGCTGATCAACGGCAAGCTCACCGCCAATTCACAGCTGTACGTGAAAGTGCCCAAGGTGGCGATCAAGATCTTCGGCCTGCCGCTCCGAGTTGGCGGGGGGGCCGAGTGTATGACTCGCGAGCCCGTCAGCATCGACCTCGCTTCGGTTGAAGGCTCCAACTTCTCGCCAGCGACCGGCGGCACCGTCAACGGTGTCTACGATCTGCCACCGCTGGAGAACTGCGGACTGCTGACCGGTCTGCTCAACCAGTTCCTCACCGGTTCCGGCAACACCATTGAACTGGAGTTGACCCCGGAACAGTAAGGAAATCCGGCTTAGCCGGATAACACAGCCACAGCTGGCGATCGCCGGCTGTGGCTACGTCGTTGGAAACGTCGAATAACAAAACCAAAAAGGAACAATACAATGAAAAGCCTGAAAAAAACTGCGTTAGTGCTGGCCATGGCGGGCTTGCCGTTTGCCGCACAAGCCGACCTCAAGCCTCTTGACGACGCCCATATGGGCAACATCACCGGTCAGGCCGGTGTCACCATTGAGCTGGAAACCCGGGTAGACATCGGCGAATTCCGGTACACCGATGAAGGCTCACTGTCCATCAAAGACATCAAGATTGGTGGTGCCAACCGTACAGATCTGTTCGAGGAGATCACGGATTTCCGCGACGCCCTGTTCGGTCAGACCAGTGATCTGATCGACAACATCAAGATCGACATCGACATCGCGGATGACGGTGACGCACTGATCAATATCTTCCCGATCACCGCGGCGCCGATCGATTTCGGTATCAGCACCGGTGACTGGACCCTTGAAGGTCACACCGATACAACCTTGCTGGCCAGCAACTTCAACATGGTGGGCGCCTTCACCAAGGTTGGCATCCGCGTTGATACCGCCACCGACACCCTCAACCTCAATACTCAGGTAGGCATCTCCGAGCTGAACGTTGATTTCGACTTCCTGGCCTTGGGCATCCGCGGCCTGAAGATGACCGGCGCTGACTACATGGGCACCCGGCTCGACGGCTCCGCCGCGAACCCAGGCGTTCTGACTCTTGGCGCCACCATTGATATGGACGTGTACAAGGGTACCCGCCTGGGTGGGGCCGGCGACGCCCTGGCCATCGATCTGAACACCTTCGCGGCAGATATGTCGATTGACCAGGTGCTGGTGGGCGGCACCTCTATCGGCTCGGTGATGATGGACAACCTGGTGGTTCAAGACACCACCATGCGCATCTACGGCCATTAAAACCCAAAAGCCCGGCGCTTGCCGGGCTTTCCCTCACTTCCTGAAAAAGCGTGGATTACGCTCGATAAACGAATCAATCCAGCGCTCCAGGAACGAGTTCCGCTCAGGGTTCTTCAGGTATCGCCAGCCAAGGATCGAAATAATCAGCGCCCCCAGCGCGTCAACGATCAGATCCCACATGGTATCGGTCAGCCCCGAGGGATCGCCCAGCATCGGCTTCTGCATATTCATGCCAAACAGGCTGTCCATGGTAAATTCGAAAATCTCCCACAGGGCGCCAACGCCCAGCGCGAACATAAAGGCAAAGAACGCTACAAACCCGGGCTTCATGTGAACATGGATCTTTTCGGTCTCGTTCATGATGTGAACCAGCAAGAAACCGAGAATCCCCAGCAGGAAGCCAGACATGGTATGCAGCGCCATGTCCCACCACCAAAACCGGTTGTAGTAGTCGTGAATCTCTCCGAGAAACAGTGACGCGAACACGAACCCGATGGCCGCCAACTGCAGTTCCGGGGGAATGTGAATCCGGAACCGCCGCTCAAACAGTATCGGAAACAGCGTGATCACAATGATCATGCTGGTCAGGAAAGCGGTAAACCAGCGCTGCCCCCAGATCGCAAGCACCGCCTCAAGCAACAGAATGGATTGCAGAAACAGGGTGATTCTCTGGTGAGTAATCCGAATTCTCATACCTTAATCCTGGTCGGTCAGCCCTGCTGCGGCCCGCAGCAGCTGGTCCATTTCCGAGGCATCCAGTGCCTCGGCTGAAATCAATTCCACCCGGGAAAGCTCCCTGGGCTCGCCGGGCAGGATAGTAACCGCGCCGTCCACAACGTTCACAACACGCCAGCCATCCCGGGTATGAACAACGGCCTTGAAGCGCAGCAGCCGGTCATCCATGGCCATCGCCAGTATCGCATTTTCCTCCAGCATCAACTCCGGATGAATCCGCCAGCCTATACTATTGTGCCCTTGCCCCCGGTTAGTGACCAATTGCCATGGGCTCTCATCAACTGACGGTGGCGGGGTATCCACGATCTTGCCATGGTGGTGATGGTGCGCATGGGGCTCAGACACCTCGGGTAACGCGGCCGAGCCATCAAGCCAGCCAACCGAAAGGTGGCCATGGTTGGTGTGATACACCGGACGGCCTTCCGGTGCAAGTCGGGCCGCCCATTGATCAAATGCGTGCACCTGGTTGTCTGTGCACAAGTCCGTCTTGTTCGCGACCAATATATCCGCCGCCGCCACTTGGTCCCGGAACTGAACGTTGTCCAGCACCCTGGGGTCTTCCAGTTTACGGGGGTCAACCAGGGTAATCACCGGGCCCAGTTTCAAGACGTCCTGATAATACTCGCCCGTCAGGGTATCCAGAATCTGGGAGGGATGGCCAAGACCGGTGGGTTCGATCAACAGCCGGTCGGGCTTGGCCCGGGCAATCAGCTGGTTAAGGCCAATCTGCATGGGCAGGCCGGCAACACAACACATGCAGCCGCCGGGAATTTCCCTTACCACGGCTCCCTCGGTCTCCAGGATGGCGCCGTCGATCCCAACCTCACCAAACTCGTTCACCAGAACCGCCCAAACCTCGCCTTCCGGCTTCTGACGGAGCAAATCAAGGATGGCGGTGGTTTTGCCTACACCAAGAAAACCAAGGATCAGATTGGTAGGAACAGGACAGACGGGATCAGACATGAGTGCGGCCTCAAAAGTGTTACAACATAACAAAAATGAGGCACCCAGTACCAGTGCGGGCGCAACAACAGACGCCAAACCATCCGATCAGTTCAAAATCGCCACAGAAACCAGACCAAAGCAACGATTGCAACAATAAACCAGCGAGCATAATGATCCGGCTTGTCCTGCTCATCGCGTTGCGAGGCAGCTACCGCCCGGTCGGATTCGTACTCATCAATCAGAACTCTGGCTCGGTAAACATCATCATCGTCCACATGAACATTGCTGAACCCGGCAGCACCAATTTCCCCCATCGCACCCTGCAGGTAGTGCCCACCCACATAGGCGTCGATGCCATTGGCCTCCAACATGCCGGCAACAATGTGTGCCTCGGTGATATCCCGGGCCCGATAGGCTATTTGCAAGATGACTTTCCTCTGTATGCTTGGCCATGGTACGAATATAGTTTCAGCATAGTTCCCTTTTTACAGGGCCCCAAAAGGAAAACCCATGCTCTGGATTCTGCTCGCTGTTGTTGCGCTCATCGTTCTCTCAACCTTCTTGCTGTTCCGGGTGCATGACCTTTCCCACTACGATGGCGGTGACTGGGCGGTGCGGGAAGTGGCTCCGAACCCCGCCCACGACGAGGTGATGGAACGCATCAAAGACATGGGGCGAGCGTCCCGGGGCCTGAAGGGCAAAGCCCGCCTGATTGCACTCAGAAATCATCTGGACAGTCTCGGTGAAGGTGTAGAGGTTAAATCCGAGATTCGCCACAACGATCAACCCCGGGGCGAATGGGTGATTGCACCGGGTGCCGATACCCGCCGCCGGGTGCTCTACATTCACGGTGGCGCCTGGGCCGCAGGAAGCCCCCGCAGTCATCGCGCCATTACCGACCGGTTCTCACAACTGGCCAATGCGGCGGTGTTTGCGTTGGATTACCGGTTGATGCCGGAACACCGTTTTATGGACGGCATTCGCGACTGCCGCCAGGCCTATACCTGGCTGCTGAACCACGGCCCGGATGGCGAAGAGAAGGCGGAGTTCATGGTGGTAGCGGGCGATTCTGCCGGTGGAAGCCATACCCTGTCTCTGCTGGCCTGGATTCGGGATAACGGGGTGCGCCAGGCCGATGCAGCTGTTGCCCTGTCACCGTCCACAGACCTCACCCTGACCGCCCCCAGCAACCGGGAAAATATCCGTACCGATCCCTTACTTGGGCCGGTTTTCGGAGGGTTGTCGAAGATTCCGCTACCGGTACTCTGGTGGGGTACCCTGGCGGCGTTTCGCATTTCCCCCACCAATCCCGTGGCGTCGCCCCTGCGCGGAAACCTTAACGACTTGCCGCCCACGCTGATTCACGCCAGCAGCACGGAGATGCTACTGGACAACGCCACCCGATATGCCGCCAAAGCCCGGGCCGAAGGCTCTCCGGTGCAACTTCACACCTGGCAGAACATGGTGCACGTATGGCACATCTTCTCACCCCTGCTGCCGGAAGCGGAACAAGCCTTTGAGGACATCGGTGAGTTTCTGAGCCAGGTGGAGAAGCAACACGCCTGAGGTTGCCTCAGACGGGGGGCGCAGCCTTGTCGTTGCACTGACGGACCACGGAGGCCACGTCGCTCGCCGGCACCGGACGGCTGAACAGGTAACCCTGGAAGCGCCCGCAGCCCATCGCCACCAGCGTTGAGAACTGGGCTTGCTCTTCCACCCCCTCGGCAACCAGGCGCATGCGATGATTCTTGCCAATGGCAATGATGCTCTCGACCATGTTTCGGGCAGGCTCGTCATCAATGATGTTATCCACAAAGCTCTTGTCGATCTTCAGTTCATCGATCGGCAGCTTGCGCAACAGGCTCAGGGACGAATAACCGGTACCGAAATCGTCCATGGACAAACTGATGCCTTCGCGCCGAAGGTGTTCCAGCACTGGGATGACCTGGTCAAAACCTGCCATGAAAACCGTTTCGGTGATCTCCAGGGTCAGGTAGTGGGGGTGCACGCCATGCTTTTGCAATTCAGACAACACCAGATCGGCAAAGCCTGACTGCATAAACTGCATGGCGGAGATGTTCACCGACAGCTCCAATGGCATTCGCGCCTGGTCAAGAATCGTCCGGAAGTCTGAGAGACTCCGGCCCAACACGTAGTTGCCGAGCTCCACCATCAAGCCACAGGATTCTGCCACTTCAACAAATTCATTGGGCGGCACATACCCGAGCTCTTCATCATCCCACCGGGCCAGCGCCTCAACGCCCACTACCCGGCCACAGGCGTCCAGCTGCGGCTGGTACGCCATAAATATCCTGCCCTGGTGAATAGCCCCACGAAGTCGCTGTTCAATGTGCACGCGCCGCAAATAGCCTGCCTCAAATTCGTTCCGGTACAGGCACACATCGTTGCGGGTCCTCTTGGCCTGGTATAGCGCCAGGTGGGCACTTCGAATAACGCTGTTGAATGAATCTCCGTGGTCCGGAAACGCAGCAGCCCCCACACTGGCGCCCAATTGGAGCCCCAGCGGTCCGGTGGCCATATGGCGGGCCAGCCCTCGCAGCAGATCGCTACAGAACGCCAGCAGCTTTTCAGGCTCACGGATACGGCTGATCACTGCGAACTCATCACCGCCAAGTCGCGACGCGCCGTATTGTTCACTGGTCAGCTCACGTAAACACCGGGCGAACTCGCTCAGTACCTTGTCACCGTGTTCCTGCCCGAACCGATCGTTGATACCTCGAAAATTATCGATGTCAAGCAAGACAACGCCAAAGCCCTCGTCGCGATTCACAAGCTGCTGGATCTGGTCAATCATGCCTACCCGGTTGAGTAACGACGTCAGGTCATCATGACGAGATTGATACATCAGGGCCGAGCGGCGTTTTTTCTCTGCGCGCTCGATCTGGCGCACGAGATAGAAGAGCAGGAAGAATAGGGCGACAAACACCGCCAACAACACCAGGGCACGATCCAGAAAGGTACTCCAGACCGAACGAATATTGGATTCCGAAACAATCCAGAGTTCATAGTCCGGGGAATACCAGGCGCCACCAATGAACGTATCACCGTCTCTATGGCTGTAATAGATACTGGGTTCCGGGCTTACTTTCAGTTCCTCAAGAGACGCATCATTGGCCGCTATCAGGCCTTGCCTGTCCTCTTCACGCTGTTCCGGTGTCCGCTGGATGTGGGCGTACATATCCGGCGTGACGCCTTCGCTGGACTTAAACTGCAAATAGCCATCGTGCTCCCGGAAGATCATCACAGAGTCGTCCGCGCCGGTGTGCAGATTGTTCCCGAACACCCCTTTTTCGCCATCGGCGCGGATTCCGGCAGACATCACCGCAATCACTTGGCCGTTGGCATCCCTGATGGCTTTGCGGGCGGGAATAATCCAGGCCCCGACCGCCGGCAAATAGTAGGTGCGGCCACCACCAACCGATCAGACTTCATAGCCCGCTGGAAGCCGTCCCGGGATTCCTCCTGCTCCAACAGGTTCGGCATCAGGCTGACATCCACAGTGGATGTCACTTTCACCAATTGCCCATCCGGCAAGGCCATACCGAAACCTGCGAGCGCCGGGCTGGCCTCCATGATATTGTCGAGAAAAGGCAACACCTCTGGAGTGGCGTTGACAAGATCCTGGCGCACAAGCTCAGCGGCGGCTACGTCCAGGATCAACTCCTGGGTACGTAACACGTTGATGGCAGATTGACTGATTAGCTCAACGCGGGACTGATGGTGAGCTTCCTGGGCACGCAGTGTGGATTGCCAGATACTGGTCAGGATAAACGACAGGACAAGCACACCAACAGCAACAACCAGCCAGAACAACATCCAAAGATTGCGCTTGAAGATTCCCAAATTAACTCCGCCAGAGTGGTTGTTGTTAAAGCTATTCCTCTGTTACTGACGTGAGTATAGGCAGAAAAACGGACTTCGCATGATCACTTGAATTTCACAGACCTGAAAACGCCAGCTGCAGGGCGATGGCGAGCATCATCAAACCAATAACACCATCAATCACCCGCCAGGCGCCCGGCCGCGACAGTAACGGTGCCAGCGAAGAGCCCAGCCAGGCCAGCCCACCAAACCAGATCACCGAGGCGCTGCTTGCCCCCGCAACAAAGCCGGGCGCACTGGATTGCTGGGCGCCTACGGCCGGGATCAACAATAAGGTATCCAGGTAAACCTGAGGGTTGAGCAGGGTGACCGCCAGAGTAGTCAACAGCACTCCTTTCAGACCTCTTCGGGCCTCTGCCCCAGCTTCAAGCGCGGCCCTGCCCCGTCCGGCCCGCACGAACGCCTGAATCGCCAACCAGCCCAGGAATACCACACCAAGCCAGCGCAAAACCTCAAGTGCCTCTGGCATGGCCATCAAGGCCGCCGTTACGCCAAACATGCCGAGGGTGAACAGCAGGATATCGGACGTCATGCACACACCCGCAGACCACCAATGATGCTCACGACGAATCGCTTGGCTCAGCACGTAGGCATTCTGTGCACCAATTGCGACAATAATACCGCCACACACCAGCAAGCCGGTCAGATAACTTTCAAGCACGCCCGTTCCTCCGAAGATTGAGGGGCCAGACTAACCGCAAACCTATATACTTTAAATTCATCCTGCTAATAGTGAATTAATTTTACTTATGATTGATTACAAGCTGCTGGAAGCACTGGCAACCGTGGTTGAATGCGGCGGATTTGAACGTGCCGGTGACACCCTGGGGCTCACTCAGTCCGCCGTTTCCCAGCGCATTCGTACACTGGAGATCAGACTGGGCCAACCGGTGTTAGTTCGCAGTCCCACGCTCGCGCCAACCCCCGCCGGCCGGCGGCTGCTCAATCACGTTCAACAGGTACAACTACTGGAAAGAGACCTGGCCAGAACTTTGCCAGCTTTGACCGAACGAGCCAGCCGATTACGCATTGCGTTGAACGCGGACAGCCTGGCGACCTGGTGGGCGGAGGTCATCGGCAACGTATGCAGGGATGACGAACTGTTACTGGATCTGGTGATTGAAGATCAGGATATTGGCCTGCGGCGGATGCGGGAAGGTGATGTCGCAGCCTGCCTTTGCAGTAGCCCACAACCCCTTGCCGGCGCTCGATGCGTTGCGCTGGGCACAATGCACTATCTCGCCCTGGCAACGCCCGACTATGCACGCCGTTATTTTCCGGACGGCATCAATTCTCAAAGCCTGAAACAAGCCCCGGCAATTGTCTTCGGGCCAGACGACCTGCTCCAGCACCGTTTTCTTGCGCAATGTGGATACGGTGGCGCCTTCCCCCATCACCTTTGCCCGTCATCGGAGGGTTTCGTGAAGCTCGCCTGCGCGGGCCTGGGATACGGCATGATCCCGGAGATACAGGCAACCCGGGAGCTGAAATCTGGAGAGCTGGTCAGTCTCGCCCCGGGGCAATCACTGGAGGTGCCACTCTACTGGCATTTCTGGCGCCATAGCGGAGAAGCTCTGGAACGCCTGACTCAGGCACTTACCAACAACCGATTACTTGAGAAAAGTCCTCACACGCAGGTCAGGCCCTGACACCAAACCAGTGCGGATACCTCAGCAGGCAATATATCGCCAACATGTCATAAACCGCATGCCACACCATCACCAGCTCAAGACTGCCGCTGAGCTGGTAAGCAGTCCCCAACACCAGGCCCAGGCCAGTGGCAACCAGAAAGTAAGTGAATGACACATAGTGCACCAGGCCGAACAGCACCGAGGCCGCCAGTACCGCCGTCCAGGGCCCCGTGTATTGCAGTAACCAGCCCTGTATCGCGCCCCTGAACAGAAGTTCTTCACCGACGCCAGCGAGCACAGCCAATGCCAGCAACACCGGCCATCGATAACCGGATACAAAATCATAGAGCGCTTGCATCTGGCTGCTGAGGTCATCGGGGAACAACCAGGAGTTCTGGGTCAGCAACAGCAACGAAAGATAGGTAACAGCAGCACCAATCACGCCAGACAAAACCGCCCCGGCAAGGCTCAGGCCGCCCGACAGTATCGGAATACCAAACAGCCAGATGGCCAGAAGGCCAACCACACCAATGCCGCCCTGAAACAACAGGGCGGCGGATGTTGAGATTGAGGAGCTACGGCGGTCAGGCATGGATCAGTTAGAGAACAGATCCTTGACCGGGAACAGGTCATCGTAGACAGGCGCCTGTTTCTGGGCCTTCGCCTGGAAGGACTTCATCATATCGGTGGGGCGGAACATGCCAGACTGCCAGGTAGCCATGTACTTGAGGCTGTCTTCCACACTGTGATCGCGGCTGAAGTTGATCATTTCCTTGCAACCGGTCACCGCCAGGGGCGAATTGGCCGCAATCTGTGCCGCAATGGCCATGACACCTTCCAGCATCGCTTCCTGAGATTCGTATACCGTGTTCACGAAACCAAGGCGGTGAGCTTCCTCTGCCCCGAACTTGCGCCCGGTGTAGGCCAGTTCCCGCACCACGCCCTCGGGCATCAGCTTGGGCAGGCGCTGCAGGGTGCCCACATCGGCGGTCATGCCCAGTTCGGTTTCCTTGATGGTGAAATAGGCATCCGCGGTGCAGTAACGGCTGTCTGCCGCACACACCAGATCCAGGGCACCGCCAATGCAGCCGCCATGAACCGCTGCCAACACCGGCAGACGCACTCTCTCCAGCGACGTGAGGGTATCCTGCAGCTGTAGCACCACCCGGCGGAGGTTCTCCGCCATCCGGCCCGGATCACCGCTCATGGGCACAGATTTCGGATCGGAGAATACGCCAAGATCCATACCGGCGGAAAAGTGTTTGCCGGTGGAGGAAATCACAATCACTCGGGCATCGGTATTGGCTTCGATGTCCTGCACGCAGCGGGGCAGCTCCAGCCAGAATGCCTTGTTCATGGTGTTCAGGGCTTCCGGGCGGCTGAACTGCACGTGGGCAATCTGGTCTTTTACTTCGATATCGAAGCTTTCGTAGTTCGCTAGTTCAGACAAGGTGTGACTCCTTTGATTCTGTCGTTCTTGGATTGTGTTAGTACTGGCTGACAAACAGGGCGGCTGCCAGTGCCAGGCTGAGGAACGCCACGATCAGGTTGATGGTCATTCCCCAGCGGGCGTTATAGCCATTGGGAAATTCTTCCGGGCTCAGGGTTTTCAACACCGCTGCAAACTGGCGGGTGGCGTAAAACGCTGTTGCGGCACCCAGCAGAATGAACAGCATTCCCAACCAATACATGGCCACCAGGTTCATGATGTTGCCCGTCTCCGGAGCTAATGCCGCCAGCAGCAAACCCGCCCGCTCTACCAGAAAGCCGAAGGCTGTAAGCCCAAGGCTGGTGCGGTTCCAGGCCAGTAGAGTGCGCTCTGCGGCGAACAGTACCCGGGGGTCTTTCAGGTCGGACATGGTGCGGCACGTATCCTCTCGGCAAAAGGTTTCGTATCATCAGGGGGCACATTACCGCGAAACGAGGCATGATGGAATTTACTTTCCTGGGCACATCCGCCGGAACACCAACCCGGTCACGCAATGTCACCGGACTGGCCCTGAGCCGCTCCGGCCCGAAACCCTGGTACCTGATCGACTGCGGTGAGGGTACCCAGCACCAACTGATGCGCACCCGGTATTCGGTGATGCAGCTACGCGCCATTTTCATCACTCACATCCATGGCGACCACATTTTCGGCCTGCCCGGTCTGCTCACCAGTGCCTCCATGCTCGGCCGCACAGAACCACTGGATATCATTGCGCCGCCACAGGTGCGCCGCTTTATTGATGCCGTGATCGAAAACAGTGATTCGAGCCTGAGCTACCCGCTGAACTTCATCAACTCCGAGGCGCCGGATTTCTACTGGCAAGATGACCATGTGGGCGTTACCAACGTGGCGCTCTCCCACCGCGTGGCCTGCCGGGCCTATGTCTTTACCGAAAGAAACCTGGAGCGCCAGCTAAAGCAGGAGAAACTGGCGGCGGACCGCATAGAGGCCGGCCCGGCCTGGGGCGATCTGCAGAAGGGCAAAGACGTGTTGCTGGATGACGGCCGGTTGTTGCGGAGCGATGACTACACGCACATATCCAGAACCGCCCGGCGCATCATTGTGGGTGGCGATAACGACACACCGGAGCTTCTTAAAGAGGCCAGCCAAGGCACTCATGTACTCATCCACGAAGCCACTTATACACAGGACGTGGCCGACCGGGTTGGCCCCTGGCCCCAACACAGCTCAGCCCAACAGGTAGCCCGATTCGCCCAGAGCGCGAAACTGCCTAACCTGGTGCTGACTCATTTCAGCTCACGCTACCAGTCGGTACCTGGTGGCACGCCCCATATTAATCAATTGGCAGCGGAGGCGTTACAGCACTACAGAGGTCACCTGTTTCTGGCCAAAGATTTTGATACATACCGGTTGGAAAAAGACCTTAAACTGAACAAGCTCGATGGCCATTGATTACCCGTTGTCCCCGGGCGGCATCACCACCCATTCCGGGTCTTCAAATTCACCCAAAGGCCGGATCTCCACAAACGGCGCCGCACTTTTGATGATGTCCATAATCCGGGGGTCCTTGGTTGCGTCCATGGCATCCCGGTCTGCCTTGCTGTCCCAGCTGGCGATGGCAATCAGCTTGTTCGGCTCACCGATCTTCCGGTGCAATTCCGTGCCGCGAGCCCCGGGGGCCTGCTGAATCAGCTCGCTGGCTCTTACCCAGGCATCTGCATAATCCTCCGCCGTGTGGCCGTCCTTCACGGTGACTTCAAAAATATACTTCATAAAACTGCCTCTGATTTGCCGACCTGTCGTTTCATGGTCCAGACTTGAAGACATAAGTTCAAATTCTGAGCGATGGAGACTGAACCATGTACAAAAAAATACTCGTACCTGTGGATCTTTCTCACATGGACAAGATTCCCAAAACCCTGAGCACCGCCATCGACATGGCGAAGCACTATCAGGCAAACCTGTGCTACGTGACGGTCACCAATAGCACGCCCGGCGCCGCCGCCCACAACCCGAAAGAGCTTGCCGGGAAACTAGCCGAGTTTGCCCATGAGCGAGGCCAAGCTCACGGCATAAAAACAGACGCCAAGGTACTTGAGTCTGTCGATACGGCGGTGGAACTGGATTCCAAGTTACTGGGCGCCATCAAAGATACTGGCGCAGACCTTGTTGTGATGGCATCGCACACGCCCGGACTGGGAGATAAGCTGCACCTGCTGCGTTCTAACGCCGCTGAGATCGTAAAACACAGCGACATTTCGGTCTTCGTGGTTCGCTGATCGTTGAGGTAGACTGACCAGACACGCCTGGGGAAGTTGTTGATGTCTGCGCCTGTCATTTTTGCTGTCTTTGCCACCACTCTGCTTGCCGGGTCGTTGTTTTACCTGTTTTTCTATCGCACCTGGCGGCGAAAGCGGGAACTGCAGCAGCCCTTCCCCAAACCTTGGCGCAGCTATCTTAAAAAGCAGGTGCCCGCCTACAAACGGTTGGCACCGCAGCAAAGGAAGCGGCTTGAGCGCCTGGTGCAGCTGTTTGTCTCAGAGAAGGACTATTACGGCTGCGATGGCTTTGAGGTAGACGACAGAGTACGCGTAACCATTGCTGGCCATGCCTGCCTGCTGATTCTGGAACGGCCGTTTTCAGACTACGATGAAGTGCAGAGTATTCTGGTGTATCCGGACGTCTACCGGGCCCAGGGTACTGAGAGTGACGGCCTGGTGGTAAGCCACAGTGACCAGGTCCGCGCCGGCGAAGCCTCCTCCCGTGGCCAGGTGGTACTGGCCTGGAGCGAGTGCGAAAGCGCCATCGAAGAGCCACACAGCCCCCATAACGTGATCCTTCACGAATTCGCCCACCAGCTGGACTACCTGGACGGCACCGCCGATGGCGCACCCCCGCTTTATGGCGAGCAGGCCCGGAACTGGCAGGAAACCATGACCAAGGCCTGGGACCACCTGCAACACCGCCTGGCACACCATCACAAGCCCTGGCTAGACCCCTACGGCGCCACCGAACCGGCAGAATTCTTTGCGGTACTGACCGAAACCTTCTTTCAACAGCCCGAACACCTGCTCGAAGCTCAGCCGGATGTTTACAAAGCGTTGTGCGGCTATTACCGGCTGGACCCGCGTGACTTCAGTAGCCACCGCCCTTAACGGCCATCACCCTTGACCCCAAGCCGGTCCAGATACAGGTGCAGCTCCTGCTCGCTGATGTTCACGTATTCCAGCACCCGGCCGTAGAGCATCACCGTAGGCACATTGCGGCCACCCAGCTCCTTCTGGGTTTCACTGAGGACGTAAAGTATCGTCCTTTCGGTTTTTGTGAGACCATCCCGCGCATCGGGGATTACCTCGTCTATTCCGCGTAAACTGCTCATATTTCTGAATCCGGTAAGCTGCCCATGGAAATCAAAGTCAATTATCTCGACAACCTGAGGCTTGAGGCCAAATTCGACGATTTTACCGTCGTCTCAGACCAGCCCGTCCGCTACAAAGGCGATGGCTCGGCACCCGGCCCCTTCGATTATTTCCTGGCCTCGTCCGCCATGTGCGCAGCCTACTTTGTAAAGGTTTACTGCAACGCCCGGGATATTCCCACAGATAACATCCGCCTGTCGCAAAACAACATTGTAGACCCGGAAAACCGCTACAAGCAGATTTTCAAGATCCAGGTAGAGCTGCCGGAAGACATCTCCGACAAGGACCGCCAGGGCATCATCCGCTCCATCGACCGCTGCACGGTCAAAAAGGTGGTGCAAACCGGCCCGGACTTCCAGATTGAAGTGGTCGAAAACCTGGACGAAGACGCTCAGGCCCTGCTCACCGCTGCACCGGGCACCGACTCCAGCACCTACATCGAAGGCAAAGACCTGCCCCTGGAAACCACTATTGCCAACATGAGCGGCATATTGGCAGACTTGGGTATGAAAATCGAAATTGCCTCCTGGCGCAACATTGTGCCCCACGTGTGGTCCCTGCACGTGCGTGATACCGCCGCCCACATGTGCTTCACCAACGGCAAGGGCGCCACCAAGGAGGCCGCCCTGTGCTCGGCCCTGGGCGAGTTCATTGAACGGCTGAACTGCAACTTCTTCTACAACGATCAGTATTTCGGCCAGGACATCGCCAACAGCGAGTTCGTGCATTACCCGAACGAGAAATGGTTCCAGCCCGGCCCGGAAGGCGAGTTGCCCGAGGGCATTCTCGACAACTACTGCCTGGAGATTTTCAACCCGGACGGCGAACTGCTGGGCACCCACCTGTTCGACACCAACTCCGGCACGCCGGAGCGCGGTATCTGCAGCATTCCCTATGTGCGCCAGTCAGACGGAGAAACGGTTTACTTCCCCTCCAACCTGATAGAGAACCTGTACCTGAGCAACGGCATGAGCGCCGGCAACACCCTGCAGGAAGCCCAGGTACAGTGCCTGTCGGAAATCTTCGAGCGGGCGGTGAAGAAAGAGATCATCGAAAACGAAATCGCCCTGCCGGACGTGCCGGAGAGCGTGCTGGCCAAGTACCCGGAGATTGTTGAAGGCATCAAGGCCCTGGAAGAACAGGGCTTCCCGGTGCTGGTAAAAGACGCCTCCCTGGGCGGTCAGTTCCCGGTGATGTGCGTCACCCTGATGAACCCGAAAACCGGCGGTGTATTTGCCTCCTTCGGCGCGCACCCAAGCTTCCACGTAGCACTGGAGCGGAGCCTGACCGAACTTCTGCAGGGCCGCAGCTTTGAAGGCCTGAACGACCTGCCCGCCCCTACGTTCAACTCCATGGCGGTGACCGAGCCCAACAACTACGTTGAGCACTTTATCGATTCCAGTGGCGTGGTGTCCTGGCGTTTCTTCAGCGCTAGATCCGACTACGATTTTGTCGAATGGGATTTCTCCGGCAGCAACGAAGAAGAAGCCGCCACCCTGTTCGGCATCCTCGCCGATATGGGTAAGGAATGCTACATGGCGGTGTTCGAAGACCTGGGTGCTCCGGTGTGCCGCATCCTGGTGCCGGGCTATTCCGAGGTGTATCCGGTGGAAGACCTGGTGTGGGACAACACCAACATGGCGCTGGCATTCCGGGAGGACATCCTCAACCTGCACCGTTTGGATGAAGACGAACTGGCCGATCTGGTGCAACGCCTGGAAGAGGCCGAGCTGGACGTGTACATGACCATCGTCACCCTCACCGGCATCGAATTCGATGAAAACACCGTGTGGGGCCAACTCACCATTCTGGAGCTGAAACTGCTCATCTACCTGGCGCTGGGCGAGCTGGAAGAGGCCCAGGAGCTGGTGGACATGTTCCTGCAGTTTAACGACAACACCGTAGAACGGGGCCTGTTCTACCAGGCCATGAGTGCAGCCCTGGAAGCCACGCTGAATGAAGAACTGGCATTGGACGACTATCTCTACAACTTCCGCCGTATGTTCGGTGTCGAGGTCATGGATGCCGTGGTCGGCTCGATTAATGGCACCGTGCGTTTCTATGGCCTGGAAGAAACGGGTATGGACCTGCGTGGTCTGGACCGGCACCTGAAGATGATCGAGAGTTATAAAAAGCTGCACGCAGCCAGAGCGAAGAAGGCAGGGATCAATCAACAATGACAACAAAAATCACCCTGCATTACTGCACCGGCTGCAACTGGATGCTGAGATCCACCTGGATGGCCCAGGAACTGCTCACCACCTTCGACGGCATGATCGACGAACTTACCCTGAAACCCGGCACAGGCGGCATCTTCGAAGTCTGGGTGAACGACACCCGTATCTGGTCCCGAAAGGAACAGGGAGGCTTCCCGGATATCAAGCAATTGAAACAGCTGGTACGAGATCAGATAGCGCCAGAGCATTCGCTCGGGCATTCAGACAAACCGGCCTGATTCAGGCCAGGGAAATTAACGATGGAGCTTCTTGGGAATCCACCACAGGAAAAAAGCCATACCCAAAAGCTCCACCAGGGACTGAAACACCACCACAACGACGGCCAACTCATAAGCGGCCGGCAACGACAGCGCCAGTGGAAGGACGACAAACGAGTTCCGGCTGCCAAAACTGAATGCCAACACCCTGCCCTGCTCCGCCCGCAACCTCGCAACCCTGGCGACGATCACCGACAACAAGCCGGCAATCAGCAAGAACGCGGTGAAAATCACGAACAGCCAGGGAAGAAGCCCGACGGACCCCAGGACCAGATTCACCTGCGCTGCTGCAATGAGAAACACCACCAAGGCCAACAAGGGTACAGGCAGCCAGCCAAGGGCATCCGTAACGCGTTGCCGGCCCGCTTTTCGCCCCACCCATGTTTCCGTCAGAAAGGCGGCGATCAGGGGCGCCACAATTAACACGGCGAACGCCATTACCAACTCCCGCTGCACCACACTGGCGGTGATTTCCGTGCCCAGGAACAACCACACGTAAAAGGGCAACAGCAGCAGTTGCAGGAGAAGACTGATTGGCGTGAACGCAATGGCGTGCCGGGTATCACCGCCACCCAGATGGGTGAAGGTGATAAACCAGTCGGTACACGGTACCAGCAAGACCAACAGCAGGCCCAACTGCACAGCCGGAATATCCGGGCCAAGAGCCATCAACCCCCAGACAATGAACGGCAGTATAATGAAGTTGCCAACCACTGCCGCCAACAGGTAACGCGGTGTTGCAAAGGCATCGCCCAGACGCACCAGCGGCACTTGGGTAAACGTTGCGTAGAGCAACACGCCCAGGAGGGGCCACACAACCGGCTCCAGGTGGCCACCAAGATCGGGCGCCAATACCCCTGCCAAAAGGCCCAGGCAGACAGCCATCAGATAGACAAAGACCTGATACTCTTCCATCACTTCACGGGTCAACTGCAAAGGCTCCTGATTCATTAGTCTCGACAAGTGCAACAGTTACACCCGCGACCAGAAATAACAACATCAAGGATCTCGTTATGCCCCGTATCACCGGCCTGTTACTGAGTGTTTTCCTGATCACCGCCTGCAGCCAGTCCGGCACCGACAGCCCGCCAGTATCAGGAACCCTGTCACCGGAGGCACTCGATCGCCATGGTGAGGAATTCCGGGAAGACGTGATTGAAGTCACCGACGGCGTTTACGTTGCCGTTGGCTTCGGCATCGCCAATTCCTTCATGATCGAAGGGGATGATGCCGTCACGATTGTCGATACCATGGAGTCTCTGGAAGCGGCGGAACGAATCGCCAAACGCTTCAGCGCAATCACCGACAAACCGGTGCGGGCCATCATCTATACCCATTCGCATCCGGACCATATCCATGGGGCGCCGGCTTTTATCAACGACGGCGATCCGGTCGAAATCTATGCTCACCGTTCTCTGGAGAAAGCGGTTGACCAGACCGTGAGTGTGCTTCAGCCCATCATCACCCAGCGCTCCTTTCGCATGTACGGCAGCCGCCTGCCCGATGCCGACCGCACCAATGTAGGTATCGGCCCATTTGTGGATTTACAGGAACACAGTACGCTGCAGATTCTGCGACCGACTCAGACCTTTCAGGATGAGCTGAACATCACCGTGGGCGGCGTGGAGATGATACTCAAACACGCCCCCGGCGAGACCGACGATCAAGTGGTGGTGTGGCTGCCGCAGCAAAAGGTACTGCTGCCGGGGGATAACTTTTACCGGGCCTTTCCCAACCTCTACACCATTCGCGGCACCAGCTACCGAGACCCGAAAACCTGGGCTGACAGCCTGGAAATGATGCGGGATCTGGAGCCGGAATATTTGGTACCCGGCCACTCACGCCCGGTGACAGGCAAAGCGGAGATCCGCAAGCACCTGACCGATTACCGGGATGCTATTCGCTACGTCTATGATCAGACCATCCGAATGATGAATGCCGGCAAAACACCTGATGACATTGCCCATAGAATCCGCCTGCCGCCCCACCTGGCGGAGTCCCCGTTCCTGCAGGAGTTCTATGGCAAACCGGAGTGGTCGGCCCGTATGGTCTTTGGCGGAACAATTGGCTGGTTCGATGGCAACCCCAGCAACCTGCACCCCACCCCGCCCAGAGAAAAAGCCGAGCGCATGGCCCAACTGGCCGGCGGTGAAGATGCGCTGATTGCAGCGGCGGAACAGGCCGCCCGTAACGAAGACCATCAATGGGTGCTGGAACTGACTGACTATGCGCTGCGCCTAAGCCCGAGCCACCAGGCCGCCACCAAGCACCGGATTGAGGCCCTGCGGGCCCTGGCCTCTGTCGAAGCCAATCCCAATGCCCGCCACTATTACCTCAGCTCCGCCGCCGAACTCGCCGGCGAGATTACCTTGCCACTGATGGCGGTTACCCCGAACGATACAATGCTGAACGGAATTCCCATCAACAACTTTTTCAACGGCATGAGCGTCAACCTGGATGGCGAGTCCGCATGGGATATCTATCAGTCTGTGGTCTTTGAATTCCCCGACCTGGATCAGAGCTTCACTTTCACCGTGAGAGGCGGCGCCTCAGAACTTCGGGACGGCAAATCAGAGGATACCGACATCCATGTGCGTATAGACAGCCTCAACTTCAAACGAATGCTCGCCGGCATCCGCAACCCCGCTTTGGCCATTCTGTCGGATTTTGAATACGTCAAAGGTGGTCGGATTGGCTTTACCCGGTTTATGCGTTTGTTTGAGTTGGATGTGGAGGGATGACGCTCAGAATCGTCTGAGCGCCCCCAGATGGAGCGACGTACCGTAGTAGCGGCCGGTTTCCAGCAAGCGATCCGCATAGGCGGCGCGGCCGTGGAACTGCCAGTCGCGATAGCGACCAATCAGTGCTTCAAGTTCGACATCAGAACCGAATTCGTAACTGGTAAAGGTGTTGTCCTTGTGCCAGCCCAGACTGGTGCGCAGGCCCACCCAGTCATCCGCATTGGGGCTCCAGAAGAACAGGGCGGTGCCGGCGTAGCGGCGGTAATAGTCCGGGTCGTAATAGCCGTTGTTGAGGTCATCATCAAAACTGAACCACTGGGCGCTGGCGCCCAGATTAACGCCCCAGGGACCATTTCGATAGACATTGCGGCTGGGTGCAAGGAACACTTCCTGGCGGCTATTGCCATCAGAAAAGCCCGATGCGCTGACCCAACCTTCCACCTGGTATAGCGGTGCGGGCTGCCAGACTGCGCGCAAGCGGTTATGGGTTTCAACGATTTCCCGCGACACCGCTAGCGGCGACATGGCATACAGGGCCCGCTCACGGGTGAGCTGCAGCATCAAGTGATCACGAGGGTAGTAATTCCCCTCCAGCTTGTAATAGCCGTAATCACCGCCACCTTCCACGTTACCCCGACCTGCTCTTGCCTCGACACTGAACCGCCGATGCAACTGGTGGCGCACCCCCAGCCATCCGAAATAATCCATGGTGGAGCGGTCGCCATCGTCAGCAATAAAAGCCGAGCTCTGGCGGGTACTGACGCGGCGGGCGTTGTAGCCCATCAGGGCCCGGGTTTCCGGGCTCAAAGCCAGTTCGCCCCGGGCGTGAACACTGGCAGTACGGATATCGTCTGCATCAAACTGATAGTCACCGTAGACGCCCACCAGGGAGCGCAACGGTGCCCGCGTTACCCGGGCCACCTCGGCGGTTTCCCATTGGTCCGGCTGCAACCGCTCCATGGCCGCCACACTGTCCAGCGCAGCGGATGGCTGGCCGGAAGACCGGGTTGCCAGCACGTTGGCAAACTGCAGATCGTAGTCATCAGGGTTAGCGGCCACCAGTGGAGCCAACAAGTCTGAGGCAGCGTAAAACTCGCCGTGCTGCAATAAAAGGTTGGCGCGCACCCGTTGGTAGTGTTCGGTGTTACCAAACCGGGTTCGGTATTCCTGCAGCGCCTGCTCTGCTGCATGGTCGTCACCAGCCCAGCGCAAGACCTCTATGTGGGCAACCGTGGCATCGTGGTCGTCCGGATATTGGTTCAGGTAATCAACGTAGGCTGCGGCGGCTTCCTGATATTCGCCAGACCAACTGTGCCATTGCGCCTGGCCCAGCATGGCCTGCTGATCAACGGGAGAGACTGTCAGTATCCACTGGATGCTGGTTTCGGCTGCAGCCCGGTTGTTGGCCCAGTTGGCCTGCTGCAGGCAGGCTCGCAGTACGTCCAGATTGCCCGGTTCCAATTCCGCCGCGCGCAGGCATTGCTGCACAGCATCTTCCGGGCGATTCGCCATGGCATAGGCCTGTGACAATTGAAACGCTACCGAGGCATCATCAGAACGCAGCCTGGCGGCCTGTTCCAGGGCATGGATTTTGTCCGCCTCCCGGTTCAGGTAATGATATATGTCCGCCATACGCAGCCACAGGTCGGCTCGCTCTGGGTCCGTTGCCAATACGCCCCGGTAAACCTCCAGGGCGCTGTTCCACTCCCCCGCCATTTCCGCTCTCAAGCCTTGTTCTGGCACAGCGGGCGTTGCTGCCAGGGTTCCGGCGCAAACAGACATTAGCATTCCTGCCAGTATTCTCTTCATTTACGCCATCTCCGGTTGCGGGTAATCCAGAGGTCGGTAGCAAACCGGCCAATATTGACAGCATCAAACAACAGGCTGCCATAGCGCAACGGCGTCACCGCAATGGCTTCCCAGAAGGCCCGGAACCGGTGGCCCGGCGCATTGGCCATCAGGATGATGATCACCAGGGTCATTTCCGCCAGGAAGGTAATCAACAGAGGCTCCCACATTTGCAGTATCAGCATGATCAGCAGCGCCGTGGGGAACGCAATTTTCTCCAGGGCGGACATGAACACCGCCCAGCCCATGGGCCGCCCAAAGCGCTTGGTGTGGCCCTGGCCCCAGGGCTGGCGATAAGGCTCACTGCGGCGGCGATGGCGAGGGCTATCCGGATGGGTTTCGTCGTAGTGTTTCGCCTCCTGCTTCTGCTTGTAACGGCGAAGGCCCTTGAACGGGCTGCGCAACAGGCCATCGAAGTAATAGCAGCTCTGAAGAAAACTCGAGGACCAGTAATACAGCTGGTGGCCCAATCTCGGGAACTCCGGCTCCAGCGAGCGCACACTTACATCCTGAAGCTGGATGTTACGGTAGCCTTCATTCAGCATGGCAAAGCCGATGAAGATGTCTTCCGAGTTGGTCAGATCATCACCCAGAATGGGCTCGTAGTAGTCGAATAACTCTTTCAGGTACTTGCGCCGATAGGCTACGGCACAGCCAACGGGGTTGATGATGCTGCCGAACACCACCATCTGCCCACGGTAAATAAATCGCTGCAGAAAGGTATAGAGAATACCCCGGTAGAAGTTGGTGATGGCTCGGTTAAACCGCTGGCGAAGACTGTGGGGCTGCGGTGCAAGCTCCTGGTGTGTTTCCAGGAATTCTCTCAGCGGTGGCGTTTCACACGCATTTTTCCGGTCTTTCTGGCGAGCCGGCTGCACAATGCCGCATGCGGAGGCAATACCCGGTGCCTTGTAAAGCTCCTCCACCAGGCGCTCGATGTAGTTCTCGGACTCAAGAAAGGTGTCGCCGTCCAGGATGACTTCCACATCCGCATCCAGTTCTCTGGATTCCCGCTTCAGGGTCGGCGTTTTACCAATAGGTGCCCGTCGACGGATCACTTCCAGATCAAGCCCGAGTGCATCACCAAAGGTTCTGGCGTAGTCGGCGGTTCTGTCGGTACTGCCATCATCAACCAGTATCACTTTGCGAGGACGCAGGGTTTGCCGGGCAATGGAGCTGAGCGCCAGCAGAATGTTCTGCTCTTCGTTCAGGGCAGGAATCACCACATCCACAATGGCTTTACTGGGATCTTCCCCGGACTCCGGTGGGGTTTTATCCGGCCCGCGTAACAGCCCGATGAAGGACAAAATCGTGCTGGGCCCAATGACAAAATAAGGCGTCGTCGCCATGTCAGTTCTCTCCCTGAGAGTTCTGGGCCCGGGCCCGCCGGATCAGGTCTGCCAGCGTGGACTCCAGGGTCCATTCGTGCTCATAGCCCGTCAGGCGGCGTAGCTTGTCGAGCGAGGGGCGGCGGTGGCGAATGTCTTCAAATTCCGCTCCGTAGGCTTCTTTGTAGGGGATGTGGTCGATGGGTGACTGGCTCTGGGCGACGTCGATCACCAGGCGGGCCAGATCGTTGATGCTGATCTCCCGATCGCTGCCTACGTTGACGATTTCACCATTGGGGAGATCCGGCATGGAGGCCAGCCGGTCGAGTATGGCTACGGTGTCTCGCACATCACAGAACGAGCGGGACTGCTCACCATCACCGAATACCGTGATCGGCTCATTGGCCACCGCACGCTGCACGAACCGAGGCACGACCATGCCGTATCGGCCGGTCTGTCGGGGCCCCACAGTGTTAAAGAATCGTGCAATGATCACCGGGATGTTGTGTTCACGGGCATAGGCCAGACCAAAACCCTCGTCCGCCAGCTTGCTGATGGCGTAGTTCCACCGCAGTGGCGCGCCAGACTGGATGATGAGAGAGTCGTCTTCACTGAGGCGAGGTTCAGAGTGAGGGCCATAAACTTCGGAGCTTGAGGCCAGCACCACCTGTGGCGACCAGCCGCCGCTCTCTACAGCCCGCAGTACCCGCTCGGTGCCCGCAATGTTGGTCGCCATGGTGCCCACTGGTTCACGGAGTACCCGGTAAACACCCACAACCGCCGCCATATGATAAATGCGATCAGCCCAGGCAACGGCTTTGTCCAGCCCCTCCCAGGTGACAATATCCGCCTCATCAAAATGAAAGCGGGCATTGCCCAGAAAACCATTAATGTTCTCCCGAGAGCCGGTACTGAGGTTATCCACCACATGTACCTTATCGCCCCGGGCCAAGTGATACTCTGCAATGTGGGAGCCAATAAAGCCGGCGCCACCGGTGACCAATACGTGCAAAAGACTCTCCGTTATAACAGCGTAAATATAGCGGGACTACCACCACCAGAAAGAAAAACCCTCAACTCAATTTGTATATCGTATGCAGCTATAAAGTCCAGCGATACCTATCCCCCTTCGGCTTATACTGAACTTTGAGAGAATGTTTGATTACGCCTCTGGGTCTTGGGCGAGGGTTACAGCCTCAATGGTGGTGCATTTCGGAGTGGTCCATTACTTTTTCCTTGCCGTCCAGGGGATGCACCTCCAGCTCTACGGCCATGTCTTCAGCTCCATCGAACGCCAGTTCCACAGGGATGAGATCCCCCTCAGCCAATGGCTGGGTAAGTTGCTCCAGCATAAGGTGATAGCTGTGGGGTTTCAGCTCAACGGTCTCCCCGGCAGGAATCACCAGTCCGTCTCTGACCGGGCTCATGCGCATCACGCCATCGTGCATACGGGTTTCGTGGATTGACACACTACCCGCCCGCGGGGTTTGAGCGCTGATAAGAGTGACATCCTGACTACCGTGGTTACTGATGATCATGTAACCCACGCCCATGGGCGTGCCCGGAGGGGTTGGTCGGCTCCAGGGGTGCTCTATGTGAATGTCGCCCTGGATGTAATCGTGAGCCAGGACAGGAGCAGCCAGTGTCGCGGCAGCCAACAGGAAGCCGACGTTGAATAAATGTGTGCATTTCATGGGTACTAACTCTGTTGTTATGTGGTCTTGAAGTCTTTTCGAAGTAAGTGTTGCCATCACTTGCCGTGATGGCAAGTGTGTTTTAGCCCCGTTTTCATCAAATAATGTTGGCTGGTCACGATGCGTTATTCAGGGCCTGGACCATCGCCCCCAGAAACCGCGAGGCTTCACCGCCGGTTGCCGCCCGGTGGTCGAAGGTCAATGACAACGGCAGTATGCGACGAATGGTCGCAGTGCCATTGTATGGCACAACCTTGTCCCGAATACGTCCGGCCCCCACGATGGCCACCTGTGGCGGGCTGACAATGGGGTTGGCGTACTGGCCAGTCATGGTTCCGAAATTCGACAGGGTAATGGTGGCGCCCTGCATCTCTTTCGGCGGTATCTTGCGGGTGGCCACTGCCTCGCGCAGGTTTTCCAGGCCCTGGCGAAGGTCTTTCTGGCTTCGATGGGTGATATCCCGCAACACTGGTACAAACAGGCCTTCCGGGGTGTCCACAGCGATACCCACATGCACCTCGTTGAGAAGTTGACGACTCAGGTTGTCGCCATCAAACCAGCAGTTCAGCTCCGGCACGACTTGACAGGCTTTGCCGATAGCCTGCACCAGTCGCATGGTGATGTCGGTGCCCTTTTTCCAGTCACCGATATCCACGTCCTCAAAGATAGACACCGGCACCACCTGGGCGTGGGACAACGCCATGTTCTTGGCCATGGTGCGGCGGGTGCCGCGCAGGGGTTCGGCGTCGCCCAGTTGTTTCTGGTGACTGGCCTGTTTGTGCACATCGTCCGTGGTGATCAGACCACCCGGGCCACTGCCCTTGATGGTTTCCAGACCAACGCCCAGACGTTCTGCCAGTGCCCGCACGCCGGGGGTGGCGCGATTGGCCCGGGCCCGCTTGCTGGAAGGGGCCGCGCCGACAATAAACTGGTCCTGCTGTGCACCGTTGCCATCGCCTTTTCCGGAGGACTTCAGCTCACCCACCACGGTACCGGTGTCGTCGCCCTCCCCTTCGAAGGCCAGCAGGGGTTCGCCGGTATGGATGATGTCGCCGGGCTCGCCATAGAGTTTGGCGATGGTGCCGGCCTGGGGGGACGGCACTTCAACGATGGCTTTGGCGGTTTCTACGCTGACCAGTACCTGGTCAACATCCACGGTATCGCCAACTTTGATGTGCCATTCGACGATTTCGGCTTCGGGCAGGCCTTCGCCCAGGTCTGGGAGTTTGAAGTTTTTCATGGTTAGCCTCCTAGAGCGCGATCACCTGTTCGACGGCTTTAACGATGTCTTCTACCTGCGGCAGGTAATACTGCTCGTTTCGGTAGTAAGGCATGATGGTGTCGTAACCGGTGACTCGCACCACCGGGGCCTGGAGATCCAGAAAGGCGCCCTCGGCGATTGAGGCCGCTACTTCGGCACCGACACCGCCGTTGCGGCAGGCTTCGTGAACGATCACCGCACGGCCGGTTTTAGCCACCGAGCACAGCAGGGTTTCCCGGTCCAGAGGGCTGACGGTGGCGACGTCGATCACCTCGCAGCTGACGCCCTGCTCCGCCAGCTTGTCGGCAGCCTGCAAGGTTTCCTGCACACAGGCGCCCCAGGTAATCAGGGTGACGTCATCGCCTTCGCGCAGGGTGAAGCAAGTATCCAGCGGTAGCGCCTCACCGTTGTCCTCCACGCTCTGGGTGACTGCCCGGTAGATACGCTTGGGCTCCAGGAAGATCACCGGGTCCGGATTGCGGATGGCCGCCAGCAGAAGGCCATACGCCCGTTGCGGGGAGCTGGGAATGACCACCCGCAGGCCGGGGATGTGGGCAAACAGGGCTTCGGTGCTTTCCGAATGATGCTCGGGCGCATGGATACCGCCACCGAACGGTGCCCGAAACACCAATGGGCAATGGAGGCGGCCGCGGGTGCGATTACGCATGCGAGCGGCGTGGCTTACAATCTGCTCCATGCCGGCGTAGATAAAGCCCATAAACTGGAATTCCGCCACGGGCCTCAGGCCTTGCGTAGCCATACCGATGGCCGTGCCGGCGATCAGGTTTTCCGCCAGGGGTGTATCCATCACCCGCTTGAAGCCAAAGGCTTCTTTCAGGCCTACAGTGGCCCGGAACACGCCGCCATTGGTGGCAATATCTTCGCCCAGCACCACCACGTTAGCATCGTCTGCCATTGCCCGGTGCAAGGCCATATTGACGGCTTCCACCAGGGTCACGTCTCGGGTTTCAATGGATCGCTTTGCCCGGCTCATAGGTCACCTCCCCGGTATTTGCTGGCGATCTGTTCGCGCTGGGGTTGCAGCGCAGCGGGGAGGGTTTCAAACAGGTAATCCAGCATGGCGGTGGGTGGCTCGGCCTCCATGGCCAGGTACTTCTCAACGGCCCGTTCAACGGTTTGCTTGCATTCCGCCTGCAGGGATTTTTCTTTATCCGGGCTCCAATGGCCGTTGTCATGCAGCCAGTTCTGCAGGCGTTTGATGCCATCTTTCTCCCAGGCGCGCTTGAGATCTTCGGCGGTTCGGTAGCGGGTGGCATCGTCGGCGGTGGTGTGGTCGCCCAGGCGATAGGTGACGGCTTCAATCACCGTCGCGCCTTTGCCGCCGTGGGCACGGTCCAGGGCGGTGTCCAGCGCCTCAACCGTAGCGAAATAGTCGTTGCCGTCCACAATATGGCCCGGCAATCCGGCGCTGATGGCTTTCTGGGCAATGGTCTCCGCGCCGCTTTGCAGGCTGCGCGGCGTGGAAATCGCCCATTGGTTGTTGATCACCACAAATACAACGGGCAAATGCCAGGCGCCAGCCAGATTGATACTTTCCAGAAAATCGCCCTTGGAGGTGCCACCATCGCCAATACAGCACACCACGGCCCGATTCTCATCGCGAATCTTCATCGCCGCCGCCACGCCGACAGCGTGGCAACACTGGGTGGCAATGGGCACCGAGATCGGCAAGTCTTCCGGGCAATTCTGCCAGGCGCTGCCGCGCTCATCACCGCCCCAGTACAGCAGCAATTCCGTGAGACTGACGCCGCGAAGCAGATGGGCCGCCTGGTCCCGGTAATAGGGCACAAACACATCGGACTTCGCCATGCCCTGGCCAATGGCCGTGCCCACCACCTCGTGCCCGAGCACAGACGGGTAGGTGCCGCACTTGCCGGTGCGTTGCAGGGCAATGGCTTTGGAATCGAAGGTGCGCGTCAGCACCATGTTGCGGTAGGCGGCCAGAACCCTGATGGTGTTCCCGGCCTGGGGCGGCAGCTCCCCTGGAGGCTTGCCATGGTCATCCAGATAGCGGGTGCTATCCACATGGAATTCGTGGATTTGTCTCATCCCATCCTCCTGTCCCCTGGCCTCGCGGTAAAAGCCTGGCTGCACAGAAAGCCTGCTTTTGGCGGGCAGCGGCAGCCTTGGGGTGGTCGTCTTGTTGTTGGTGTGGGTTACACACCTGGGATCTTAATCAGGACATCTCTACCGATGTCCTGATTAAGTATTAGACAATAAAAACACGAAGGGCAAACTGCGACAGGAAAGCCTCTGACTGGCTCAATCGTGCCAGGGTTCACCGGAATTCTTTCGGCTGAGCAGCCAGTATGTGATACCCAGAGCCAGCGTGGTTGCAGCAATACCCAGCAGGTACATCGGGGTAAGCGTGTCGAAATCCAGCACGATGACCTTCCGGGAAATCGCCATCAGTGCTGTAGCGACAACCAGCTGAACCGGAAACACATTGGTGCCCAAATAAAGCCGGATGTTGATGAAAATCTCTACCGCAATCAGCACCGCCATAAAGGCACCGAAGGTGAAGAAGATATCGTTGATATCCAACAGCAGAAAAGGTGGCGTCAGCAGGCGCTCGTATATGATATAGACCACATCACCCACGCCCCACAGAATCACCGCCACCATCAATACCGCAAGCACTCTTATTGCAAAGCGGATAATCCGGTGCAGTCCCCGGAAGAAGGGATCGGGGAAATCAATCGGCAGCTCCTGATGAAGCTCATGCTTCCGGGCAGGTTGCTCCGGCAAAACGTCCTTTTCTTTATCCACCATGGCACCGCTCCTGTGTTGCCGATGACGACGGGAATCAGGCTTTCTTCACAAACTCCGACTTGAGTTTCATAGCACCAACACCGTCAATCTTGCAATCAATATCGTGATCGCCATCCACCAGGCGAATGTTCTTGACCTTGGTGCCTACCTTAACCACCAGACTGGACCCTTTAACCTTCAAGTCCTTGATCACAGTGACCGTATCACCATCCTGAAGTTCATTACCGTTGGAATCCCGAACCACCTTACCGGCCTCGGCCTCAGCCTGTTCCGCCGCGCTCCACTCATGCCCGCACTCGGGGCAAACCAGCTGAACGCCGTCTTCATAGGTGTATTCAGAATTGCACTGGGGGCAAGGGGGCAACTGAGACATTATCATTTCCTGTTAATTGAATGAGCACAGGATTATACCACTACCGCCCGGGAGACACCCTCGCAAGAACCGTCGGATTCTCCGACAGCGGCAACGCCAGAATCACACCCTCATTGGAGGCCGGAAAAACACCAGTCAGCCCCGTCACATTCACCTGATGCGACACCAGAATCACCGCCGCTCCCGGCTCCAACTCATTCACCAGCGCAATCGTTTCCCGTGTTTGGGCATCACCATCACCCCGATTCCGGAAAAACGAATTCAACGCTGGCCACTCCGTCACCTCCCCCATATCCATTTCCCGAGCCGTATCCATACACCGACACCACTGGCTGGAAAACACCCTCGCCTCGGTAATACCCCGAGACGCCAGAAACGGCCCCCACGAACGCGCCTGTTCGCGCCCGACCGAATTGAGATTGCGCTGGGTGCTGCAATCCTCCAGGTCAAACCCACCTGGATCGCCCGTGCCTGGCGCCAAAGCATGGCGCATCATCAACACCGCCCGGCCCTCGCGGAGGGCGGTCCAGGCCTGGTCCTCCGAGGCGACACCTTTGACCGGCACTAATCCAAGAATAATAAGAAAAAAGACCAATCTGGTTCTCATACCCCTTCCCTCGAAATCAGCAAAATAATCGCGGAGGTACTGATGTTGTTAATAGGCGTGTTTAGGGATGGCTTCCAAAAAATTTCGAAGGCCAAGGATGGCCTGAGAGAAGCGCACATGGATGTGCTAGTAGCGTTTTTTTGGAAGCCATCCCTAAACATGCCAGACACCAACCCCAGACGGCATAAACGTAAATACGCGGGCCAAAACTAACAAGCTCACCCGATGAAAGGTTAAAATGCACCAACGACAAACCAACGAGGAAAACCGACATGCCAATCTGGGTCGACGCCGACGCCTGCCCCGTCCCCATCCGGGAAATACTGTGCCGCGCCGCCACCCGCTGGCAAATCCAAACCACCTTCATTGCCAACCACGCCATCACCCTGCCGCCGAGCCCCTACATCAGCCGCCGCCAAGTACCCCAGGGCTTTGACGTAGCCGACAACGAAATCATGGACCAGATGACCAAAGGCGACCTGGTCATCACCCAGGATATCCCCCTGGCCGCCGAAGCCATCGAAAAAGGCGCCGACGTGTTCAACCCCAGAGGCCAGGCCTTCACCAAGGAAAACATCCGCCAGCGCCTGGCCATGAGAAACTTCATGGAAGAGATGCGCAACGCCGGGCAAGTCACTGGCGGGCCCGCTCCCTTCGGCCAGGCAGACCGCAAAGAATTCGCCGATCAACTGGACCGCTGGCTGCAACGCAACGGTCGCAGGTGATAATGATTCTATTTTAACTCAGTCAAAAATCCGCTAACCTTCCCGCCTTCAGTGAGATCAGCCACGGCGAGAAGGAAGCGGAACATGACCACAAGCAGCCAACACACCAGCAGCTTTGCGGCACTCGGCCGCCTGTTACGTTATGCCCGGGGTTATCGTCGGCGGATCATCGCCGCCACCACCTGCTCGGTCATCAACAAACTGTTCGATATCGCCCCCGAGATCCTGATTGGTGTGGCCATCGATGTGGTTGTGAACCAGGAACAGAGCTTTGTTGCCCGCCTGGGGTTTGAGACGGCCCAGCAACAGATTACCATCCTGGCGGTACTGACCTTCTTCATCTGGGCAGGAGAATCCCTGTTCGAATACCTTTACCAGATTCTCTGGCGCAATCTGGCCCAGCGCCTTCAATCAGACCTGCGACAAGATGCTTACGAGCATGCCCAGCGTCTGGATATGAGCTTCTTTGAGGCCCGAAGCTCTGGGCAACTGGTCGCGACCATGAACGACGACGTTAACCAGCTCGAACGTTTCCTCGATGGCGGTGCCAACGCCATGATTCAGGTGGTGGTCACCGTGGTCGCGGTGGGAGCCGTGTTCTTTGTATTGTCCCCACTGATTGCTCTGCTTGCGTTTACGCCGATTCCCCTGATCATCTGGGGAGCCTTCTATTTCCAGCGTAAAGCCGGGCCACTGTATGCGGATGTGCGCGAAAAAGTCGGTGATCTGTCCAGCCGCCTTGCCAACAACCTGGGCGGCATTGCCACTATCAAAAGCTTTACCGCTGAGCTGCGCGAGGCCCACCGCCTGAAACAAGCCAGTGAGGCCTATGTGGAAGCCAACCGGCAGGCCATAAGGATCAGCTCTGCGTTCATCCCGGTTATTCGAATGGCCATTCTCGCCGGGTTTCTGGCGACCTTTACTGTCGGCGGCATGATGGCGTTAAACGGTGACCTCAACGTCGGGGCCTATGGCGTGCTGGTGTTCCTGACTCAGCGCCTGCTCTGGCCCCTGACGGGCCTTGCGGAAGTCATTGATCTGTTCGAGCGGGCCATGGCCAGCACCCGGCGAATTCTGGATCTGCTGGCGGAACCGGTAAACGTTCGGGACCAGGCAGGGAAAAACCTGGAACAGCCGGTTCAGGGCAAGGTGGCGTTTGAACAGGTGAGCTTTCACTATGCCAGCAGCGGTGCCGGTGTTAACGGCATCAGCCTGGAGGTACCCGCCGGCAATACCCTGGCCCTGGTGGGTGCAACCGGGTCTGGCAAATCAACCCTGATCAAACTGTTGTTGCGATTCTATGACCCCACCCACGGCGAGATCCGCCTGGATGGCCAGGCTATTCGGGACGTAAGCCTGAAATCCCTGCGGGATGCGATCGGACTGGTCAGCCAGGATGTCTACCTGTTTGAAGGCAGCATTCGCGACAATCTGGCCTACGGTAAGCCCGAAGCCACCGATGAAGAGATTATCGAAGCGGCCCGAACAGCAGAGGCCTGGTCGTTCATCAGCCAGTTACCCCAGGGCCTGGATACTCCGGTTGGCGAACGCGGGGTGCGCCTCTCCGGCGGCCAGCGCCAAAGACTGTCTCTGGCCCGTGCCCTGTTGAAAGATCCTCCGGTTCTGGTACTCGATGAAGCCACCAGCGCCGTGGACAACGAAACTGAAGCGGCAATTCAGCGCTCGCTCCGGCGCATTGGCCACAACCGAACGGTGATCATGATCGCCCACCGATTGTCGACCATTGTTGACGCGGACAACATCGCGGTGATCGACGGAGGCCTGGTGGTCGAACAAGGCGACCACAAGACACTGCTGGCGCTAAACGGCGCCTACGCTGCGCAATGGCGCGTTCAAACCGGCCAGGTGAACAATGCCGACACCTGATATACATTGATAGTAATTCGCATTTAGATTATCCTGCCCGCCAAAGCTAAGGGGGAGTCTGAGTGCCAGCGTTTTTTGAAGTCGACCAACTGGCGGTTCGCCTGGGTGACACCGCCATATTGCACAATGTCAGCCTGGCATTTCAGGAAGGCGAGGTAACGGCGCTGCTCGGTCATAACGGCTCGGGCAAATCCACCTTGTTGAAGACCCTGGCCCGGCAGATATCGCCCTCCCACGGCGAAGTCCTGCTCAATGGCCAGTCGTTCCGCGCTACAGGTACCCGAGCATTCGCAAGAACCGTGGGCTACCTGCCACAACATCCCCCGGCAACCGACGGACTCACAGTGAGAGAGCTGGTCGCACTCGGACGCTATCCCTGGCGCGGCCCCCTCGGCCGTTACACTGCGGGCGACCAGACACTGATTGAACAGGCCATCCATGACACCGGCCTGGCACGATTCGCCGACCGCGCGGTCGACACCCTGTCGGGTGGTGAGCGGCAACGGGCCTGGATAGCCATGTTGCTGGCCCAGCAAACCCGCTGCCTGCTGTTGGATGAACCCATTTCCGCCCTGGATGTGAAACACCAGGTGGAGACCCTGCGCCTTGTCCACCGCCTTGCCGAAGAGCGGGAACTGACCGTCATTGTGGTGTTACACGATGTGGATCTCGCGGCCAGGTTCTGCGACCGCCTCGTGGCCCTGAAAGCCGGGCAGGTTGTGGCGGATGGAACGCCCAACGAGATTATGGACAGCGGCATATTGGAATCCATCTACGGCGTCGCCATGGGCGTGATGGAACGAGCGCCCGGCCAATGGGTGTCTTATGTGCACTGAACAACGTGCTTTCCGCCCACTGGCGTATCTCTGCTTCCTTGCACTCATTATCAGCCAACCCGCGCACCCCGGTACCTGGAGCCATGAGAAGGGCGCCCTCACCCTGCCCCGGCAGCCCGAGCGTATCGTTGCCCTCAACTGGGCAGCAACAGAAGCCTTGTTACTGCTGGGCATTACACCTGTGGGCGTGGCAGATCGGGATGGCTACAGCGCCTGGGTGCAGGACCCGGAATTACCCGATGGCGTTGCCAATGTTGGCACCCGCGTTGCCCCGAGCCTGGAGGCGATTGCAGAGCTGAAGCCAGACCTGATCGTCACCAGTGCAGAAATGTCGCCTGCGGCCGAATTACTGGAACGCATTGCTCCCACTTACGTCATCAGCGTGTACAAAGAGGGCTCCGCCCCTTTCACCAAAGCCAGGGAAATGCTGACCACGCTTGGCCAGATGCTGAACCTCGAACACCAGGCCGAGGCCATCCTTACGGATATTGACCAAACCCTCGAGAATCAACGCACCCGCCTGGCCGAGGCCGGCATGAATCAGCAGCCGGTGGCCCTGGTCAACTTTCTGGATGACCGACATGTTCGTATCTACGCGCACAACGGCCTCTATCAGACCACCCTCAAAGCCTTGGGGCTGCGCAATGCCTGGCCACACGAGGGTAACTATTGGGGATTCTCTGTGGTTGGCCTGGAGGCCATTGCGTCCTACCACGACAGTCGTATCGTTGTGATTTCACCCACCCTGCCCGGGCTCTCGGATCATCTGGCAGGCAGCCCCTTCTGGACCTACCTGCCGCCCGTCAAGCGAAACCAGGTGTATCAGATTGAGCCGGTGTGGCCATTCGGCGGGGTGTACCCGGTAAAACGCCTGGCGATGTTGCTGGCTGATGCCCTGTTGGAGGGAGGCCGCAACAATGTTCGCTGACTCGGCACGCGTACCTGCGACCGCCCCTTCCCTCCCCAAAAGACTTCCGGTTGCCATTGCCCTGCTCTGGCTTGTCGCCCTGGCGGCCAGCTCCCTTCCCTGGCTGAGCCAGATGACACCAGGCGAACTGTTCGCGGCGTTCTGGAGCTATACCGAAGATTATTACCCGTCTGTGCTCGCTCACTACAGCTGGGCCCCCAGGGTCTCAATGGCCGTTCTGATCGGCTGCGGACTGGGCCTGGCAGGCGCCGTTACCCAGCAAATCCTTGGCAACCCCCTGGCCTCGCCCACCACGCTGGGCGTGGAAGCCGGCGGGCAGTTCGGGGTGACCATTGCTACGCTTTTTGTACCGGCTTTGCTGGCCTTCAGCCCCGACCTGGCCGCCGTGGCGGGCGGCCTTCTGGCCATTGGCCTGGTGATTGCGCTGACCTGGCGCCTGGGTTTCTCTCCAGTCACGGTCATTCTGGCGGGGCTGGTGATCACCTTCTTCCTCGGCGCCATGAACATGGCCTTTCTGCTGCTTAAAGGCGAATGGCTGGGTAACCTGTTTATCTGGGGTGCCGGCTCGCTGGTCCAGAATAACTGGGGGCCCTTCCTGGAATTGTTGCCACGGGTACTGATACTCGCGATGGCCATGCTGTTGTTAATGCGGCCCCTGGCACTGCTGCAACTGGGGCAGGCTTCGGCTTCGGCACTCGGGGCCAAGGTTGCGCTGGTTCGGGGCGGCGCCCTGATTCTGGTGGTGCTGATGAGTTCCGTGGTGGTCAGCCGGGTAGGTGTGGTGGCATTCGTGGGGCTGGCCGCCCCGGTGCTGGCCAAGCTACTGGGCGCCCGCACGCTGGGTGAGAGACTGCTTTGGAGCACGATTACTGGCGGCGGGCTCTTGCTGCTGGCAGACACCCTGGCGCACTGGGCAACAACTCTGGGTAACGGCTCCATTGTGCCCACCGGCACCACCACCGCCCTGATCGGCGGCCCCATTATCCTGTTGGCGTTGCAGGGCATTCGAAACACTCACCATATGCCCGGAGCAGATTCGAGCCCGGCCGGGTTCATGCCCACCCGCAAGCCAACAGTTCTGATCGCCGGCATTCTAATGGCGCTGCTGATGCTGACCATCGCTGTGTCTATGGCCTGGTCGCCCGGCCTGAGTTCCTGGAACTGGACACCCGTGTCGAACTGGAGCGATGCCTGGGTGTGGCGTGGCCCTCGGCTGATGGCGGCCATTCTTGCCGGCATGGCTCTGGGCATGGCCGGCACGCTGATACAGCGCATGACCGGCAACCCTATGGGCAGCCCGGAATTGCTGGGTATTAGCGGTGGAGCGGCTTTGGTGATGGTGGTCCTGGTGCTCACCGGCCTCGACATCGGCCGCGGCGGCCAACTGGTCGGAGCCACTGCGGGGGCCGCTGCTGCATTTGGCCTGTTGATTCTGCTGGCACGCCGTCATCGCTTTGCCGGCAACCAACTGCTGTTGGGCGGGCTGGCGCTTTACGTCTTTATGGATGCCGGATTGAGGCTGGTAATGGCTTCCGGGGGAACCGTTGCGTCGAGATTGCTGAACTGGATGTATGGCTCCACCTGGCTGGTGTCTGAACCGGAAGCCATTGGTTTGCTGGCACTGGTGCTGGGGCTTGGAGCACTGCTTTTGCTGGTTATACGACCGCTGACCCTTTTGCCGCTGGGGGATTCGGCCGCATCATCGCTGGGGCTGCCGGTCGCGCGGGCCCGGCTTCTGCTGCTGCTGATGGCTTCGGTACTCACTGCCGCCGCCACTGTGGTGATCGGCCCGCTGAGCTTTGTTGGGCTGATCGCACCCCACCTTGCCAGGGTGCTGGGCCAGCAAACGGTGGGGCGTCAGCTTGTGGTTGCGGCGCTGGCAGGTGGACTGCTGCTGGCCATCGCCGATTATCTGGCGCGGGTCGTCGTGTTTCCCAACCAGTTGCCATCCGGGCTATTAGCGGCCCTGGTGGGTGGCCTGTACTTTCTCTGGGGATTGAGCCGCCATGGCCGTCACTGAGGTTTGTGGTGATCACTGGCTGGCCAGCTATCGCCAACTGTTAACCGGCCATGGTCTGAGCCCACAGAACACCCTGAACAGCGCACTGGCTCAAGACGCCGGGCAACGCCCTGCGCTGTTTTCCCTGGCACAGGTTCTGGCCAGGCCGGAGCTGCTGGAAAACCAGCTGCTGGAGGATTATCCGGACGCGGGCCACCCCAAGATGCACAAGGCCCGCGTGTCGATGCTACACCAGAGCCTGGCCTTGCAGGTCATCGCCCCCCGGATGCTACAGCTGTTCCGGGATGGAGTCTGCGCCCCCCTGAACCCGGACCGAATTTTCCTGTGCCCGCTGGAACTCGCTGACGCGCCGTCTCGCTGGGTTAACTTGAATGACGGTCATACGCCGCTGGCACCCGAGGCATTTATTGAGATAACCGCTGATCAGATGCAGGCGTGGTATCCGGTCTTCCGGCAGTCCTTCGGGGTCAGCCCCGGCGCCTACTGGAGCAGTGTTGGCCTGGCACTGGGTGCACCCTTCTCTGCAGTGTGGAATCAGGTGGACCCGGAAGCGCTCTGCGCCCTGGCCACCAGCTGGCTTGGCCGGTTTGAGTGTGACGCAAACCGATACATCGACTGGATACCGACCGGGTTCAGCCAGCAGCGTTGTGCACTGCCTCAACGGCGAGGCTGCTGCTTGAAGTATCTCTTGCCGGATGGAGGCTACTGTGGGACTTGCGGGATTTACCGCAAGCAACGAATGGAGGAGGCAGGACTTTCGCCCTGCCCCTGATGGCTTCAGTAAACCCAGGAAACGGTCATGCTGGCATTAGCCGGCGCACCGTAAAAGCCCTGGGCAGACGTGCCGAACTTCTTCAGGCTTTCGATGTATTTTTCATCGGTCACGTTGTTCACGTTCAGGGTTGCGTTCCAGTTGCGGGCGAAATCGTAACTGGCCATTAAATCAATGACCGCATAGCTACCTTGCTCGGTCACTATCGTGGCACCGGCGTTTGGCCCGGTTGTGGCAACACCCTGCTCCTGACTGATTGCAGACTGCCAGCGCACCTTACTGCCCAGTTTCAGGCCGTCGATACCGGGCACTTTCCAGGTGCCACGGAGCTGGGCCAGATGTTCCGGCACAAACGACTTAGCCGAACGTCCGTCTTTGTCTTCAATGTCCACATAGGTGTACCCGGCAAAGAGCTGAACTCTGTCGGTCACGTCGCCCACAAACTCCAGCTCAACACCCTGACTCTTAAGGCCATCAACAGCACGGTAGTAGGCATCCTGGGTGCCTTCAAAGGTACCAGCCGCTTCCGCCACATTCTGCTGCTCAGTCTGGAAGACAGCCACGGTGGTGTTAACCCGATCAACAAGAAACTCGCTCTTCAGGCCCAGTTCGTAATTTACCCCGTCAATGGGATCAAGCCGGCTGCGGTTAATATCCAGTTCCGTTTGCGGCGTGAATATCTCGGTGTAGCTCGCATAGACTGAGTGGTTATTGTTGAGGTCGTAAATCAGGCCTGCGTATGGGGTTTCAACAGCGTTGTAGCGGGTTTCTTTGGTATTGCCGTAACTGGTCCCCTTACTGTCGATCCAGGTCATCCGCAGGCCGGTAATGGCGGTGAGCCTGTCAGTGACACTCCAGCGGGCTGCCGCATAGGTTGCGGTCTCACGATCAGTCCAGTCAGAGCCCGCAGCACCATTGGTGAAAGCGGGTTTCGGGTAATTACCATCCCATTCGTTCAAGGGCGGCAGCGGATCGCCAATACCTTGGCCGTAGCGGGATTCATCAACCGTCTCAGACCGGGACCAGGTGGCCCCCAACACCAGCTCATGGGTGCGATTGCCAAGAGTGAAAGGCCCGGTTGCAAAGGCATCAACCACCCATTGTTCAACGTTCAGATCGTACTGACTGCCGTAAGCCATCAAGCCCTCACCGGTATCGGGGTCTGGAGTACCGAACTGATAGAAAAGCTCAGAGTCACTTTCGCTTTCCAAACGGGAAACCGTGCCTTGTGCCCGCCAGCCATTTGCCAGCTGCTGCCGCAGCTCCACGAAGCTGTTATGCAGGGTGTTATCCCAGTAGGACCAGTCCGCGGAGGTGCTGGTGGAGCGTGTAAACTCGGTAGCCGTTCCGTCGGTGAAGAACAGAGGCAATGCGCCCCATAGCGGGCTGTCGGTGTCGGACGTCTGGATCGCATGGCCAGCAGTGAGTAACGTGGTATTCGTCAAATCTGCTTCCAGCACGCCATAGAACATCTTCTTTTCATTGCTGTAGCGATCGAGATAGGAGTTCTTGTCCTCGTACCCCGCAACCACTCTGCCACGCACGTTTCCGGAATCCGTCATCGAACCTGAAACATCGCCAACAAGGCGCTTTTGGTCCCAGGAACCGCCAGTAGCCCTGACGGATGCCTGAGTGGTTTCTGTTGGGCGCTTGCGTATGAAATTCACCGTGGCCGCCGGACTGCCAGAACCTGTCATCAGGCCGTTTGCACCTCGAACCACTTCAACCCTATCGAAAAATGACGTATCCAGCTCGCCCTGAATGTTGTCGTATACGGCGGGCATGCCCACGCCATCGTACTGAAAGTTATTGATGTCAAAACCACGAGACGTGTAATAGGTTCGATCCGTCTCAACGGACTCCACGGTCACACCAGTCGTGCCTTCCAGTACGTCGTTAACATTGTTCTGGGCAAAGTCGTTCATCTGCTCGCGGGTAATGACAGTAACGGCCTGCGGCGTTTCACGGTGAGTCAGCTCCATTTTCATGGACGTGGTGGTTGCACTGCTCAGGTAACTTCCCGTGGATTCAGAGGAAGCAGTGCCCCGCTCTGCCGAGACATCAATTACCTCGAGTGTGGCGGGCTCGCCAGTCTGCGCTGCCGCCAACATTGGAGCAGAAGCAAGACAAACGGCAGTGGCCAGAGCGTTTCGGCGCAAAGCGGGCTTGGGTAATCGGGACATCAGAATCTCCGTACTTTTGTCGATGAAAGAAATCAAAACACAGTCGACATATCTTAATGCGAATCATTCTGATTTGAAATACAAAGATTGATCCAGAATAACGCTCTTCCCCTATTACCAGTAGTTAGCCAAAACCCAACAGGGCCCTGTCACCTGCTATTCTTGACTAACAACAAGCGCCAGACGCGCAGAAAAACCGACTCAAGGGGGAGAGTTTCATGTTTAATGGCAAACCACTTCTAGTCGCCGGCAGCCTGTTACTCTTTTCAGTGACCGGCGCTGCCGCCCAGACATTCTCATCCGACAAAACCGAATTTCAGCTGGAAACCGTCGCCCAGAACCTCGAGCATCCATGGAGCCTGGCCTTCCTGCCCGATGGCACCATGCTGGTCACCGAACGTGAAGGTCGGCTTCGCCGGATTGAGAACGGCAACCTTGTACGGGAACCGGTTAAAGGGTTACCGGAACTGGTAGCCTCCGGCCAGGGGGGGCTTCTGGATGTTGTGCTTCACCCGCAGTTCGCCAACAACCAGACCCTGTTTCTGAGTTACGCCCACCGTAACAGTGACGGCATGACTACCCGCGTTGCCCGTGCGACCTATAACGGCGAGGCGCTTGAAAACGTCGAAGTGATTTTTGAGGCTCTACCCCGTTCGAGAAATGGCAGGCACTTTGCCGGCAGGATGGTGTTTGACCAGAACGGCCATTTATACATGGCCGTCGGTGACCGAGGCGAAATGGACAGGGCTCAGGATAATCGGGACGATGCCGGTGGCGTGCATCGCATTTCCACAAACGGTGATGCGATTGCAGACAACCCCTTTATCGGCGATTCCCGCACCAACAACACCTTCTACACCTACGGCAACCGCAACATCCAGGGCATGACCCTACACCCGGACACCGGTGAAGTCTGGAGCCATGAACATGGCCCCCGGGGTGGAGACGAGATCAACATCATCAGGGCGGGTAATGACTACGGCTGGCCGAAGGTCACCTACGGCATCGACTACTCTGGCATTCCGATCTCAGACAAGACCACCATGGCGGGCGTAACCGACCCACTGCACTATTGGGACCCGTCCATTGCCCCCTCTGGCATGGCCTTCTATACCGGCGACCTGTTCCCGCAGTGGCAGGGCGATCTGTTTGTCGGTGCGCTGAGGAGTCAAAAGCTGGTTCGACTGACCCTCAACGATGAAGAAGTGGTTGAGGAAGAAGATCTGCTTACCAATCTCGGTGAACGTATCCGGGATGTGCGCATGGGGCCGGATGGCGCCCTGTGGCTGCTGACCGACTCGCGTCAGGGCAAGGTGTACCGGGTGGTACCGGCCAAGTGATCAATTCGGGTCGTTGGTGCGCTCGGTTTTGTCGTACTGGGGCAGATTGTCAGTGATATCAAACCAGTCGGACTTTGAGCCCACGTAAACGTGCTGGGCGGCCTTCTTTCCCAGGGGCTCGTTGATCGCCCCAACCCGCAGCCTCAGGATGCCGGGGATGGCGTCCAGGCGGCTGTATAGCTGGCTTCCACAGCGGGGGCAGAAGGCCCGGTATTTGCCGGGCCGGGATTCGAATTCCCTCACCTGATCCTGGCCAGAAACAAATCGAAACCGCACTTTCTGCACCGGCGCACTGGCGGAAAACGCACTGCCGTGCGCTCGCCGGCACTGACTGCAATGGCACAGGGCGACCGGACCCAAAGGGCCATCGTACTCAAACTGGACATCGCCACAAAGACACTGGCCGGTATACATCACTTGCTCCCGATTCTGGCACGCAGACTATGGGCGCTGATCATACCGTGTCGGGCCCGGAATACCAGCCCCGGGCCGCCGACTGCGGGCGCTCAACCCCCGTACTGTTTATTCAGGTAAGCCATAATCCGACCGGATTCAAACAACTGCTGACCGGTATTGGGATCTTCCAGATACGGCACTTGCACCCTGCCATGTTTCTGGAAAAAGGCGTCCCGCTTGCCCCCCGGAATGGGCCTGTACTCGCCTGGCTTTAAACGTTGTTTGGCCGGGCCGATTTCGGTCCAGTGCTCCTTGCCCAGGTTGTGTAATGTGTAGGGAATCTCCAGCTCGCACAGTTTTTCCCGCACCAGGCGTGAAAAGGGGCTGCCCTCAAAGCTCCAGAGGTGTAATCCCTGCTCCGGACGATTACCGGATACGGCGCGCAATCCACGCAGTTCACTGGTTGCAGATCCAATCGAGTTCAAAGCTGGTTGCCAAGCCCTGGACTGGTAGTAGCCAGGCACGGGCCGATCGGCATACTGACTAAACAGGTAGGCAACAATATCCTCGGATTCGTAGATCACCTTGCCGGTATTTTGATCCACCAGCAACGGGAACTGCTGCTTGCCGCCCAGAGCCTCGGCTTCCGGGCGGAAGAATCGGCCGCCTTTGGGGCAGGGCCTGATCTCAACATCCAGGTGCAAAGCCGTCAGCACTTCCCGCACACGGCGACAGTAAGGGCAGGCTTCCATATCATAAAGAATGATCGGTTTTTCTGGCTGCGGGACAGCCTTGATCACCAGGCAGCCACGCCAGGCAGCAAAGGAAGAGGTCGCCACAGATTCCAGTACGTTCACCTGATGTCTGATCGCTTTGAGCATATTGTTGCCTTTGTTCGTTGTATTTGGTTCATGGGCTCAGACTGGCATTGTCTCACAATCGCAGTCCTCCCCATTGGCTTGCGCGTCACTGCGTTGCGGTCAAAGCTAACCCACTGATTCTGAAAGGCACTTACGAGCTGTCACAAAAACCTAATATAAACAACGACTCTACTGCCATTTTTTAACGTCATGTATAGCTTTTCTGCATAGTACAAACCCGTGGGATGAGCTATTGTAGAAAGTGAATATAACAATGGGCTGGTGTGATGCTGATTCAGGGTTTACAGGCGAAGGTTTGCGCGTCAAGGAGTGTAACCTCTCCCAAGCGGCTGGTGTTGGCCGTAGCGGCTGCCTGCGCTATGGCAAGTACGCCGGCCCCGGCCCAGGAAAGCAGCAGTGCTGCTGCCGCCTTCGCTGAATCCAGGCTATGGGCCAGTCAGATCAAAGACTACGCGAATAAGTCCCTGAAGAACGATCAGGCGCTCAGTGTTGCAGCCATCCCCCTCAACGGGCCGGGCATTGAGCAGTATGTGAACGCTGACGAACTGATGAGCCCAGGCTCCATCATGAAGTTGGTCACCACCTATGCGGCCCTGGAGTTGTTGGGCCCGACTCATCACTGGAACACCGATTTCCTGACCGACGGCATCATGGTTGGCGATACCCTGAAGGGCAACCTGTACGTGCGTTTCGGTGGCGATCCCAAGCTCACCCTTGAGCGACTGTGGGGCACCCTTCGGGAATTACGCAGCATGGGTATTAACCGGATTGAAGGTGATCTGGTTCTGGACGGCAGTTATTTCCGGGTCGACGGTGGTTTCCCGGCCTTTGAAGACAACGGCAACAACCCCCACGCGCCTTTCCTGGTGGAACCGTCCGCTTATCTGAGCAATCTCAACCTGCTTCACTTTCAGGTACGGGCTGATGAGCGGGGCACCCAGGCCTGGACCACTCCCAATCTTGGTGAGATCAGTATTGATAACCGGGTAACCGCGCTGCCGGAGGGCCCCTGCCCTGCCCGCAGTCGCTTCGACTGGAAGCCAGTGTTTCATAACGATCACCGGGTAACCGTTCAGGTGACCGGTGAGTTGCCCCAGGGCTGTCGCACCACCACCTATCTGTCACTGTTGCCCCACGAGCGTTATTCAGCCTCACTAATTCGCTCAGTGTTATCAGAAATGGGAGTGATCATCAGTGGTGGTGATCGGTTTGATACTACTCCGGAAGACGCTCGCCTTGTGATGCGGACCACCTCCCCGGATCTGGTGACCATGGTGCGGGACATCAACAAGTGGAGTAGTAACGTGATGGCCCGGCAAATGCTGCTGACCATTGGCGCCGAGTTCCGCAAGGAAGACGAACAGGACGACCGGGTGGCGGGCATTCGCGCCATCTATGACTGGCTCGAAGGGCTTGGCGTCAACACGGCAGGCATGGTGATCGATAACGGCGCGGGGCTGACACGCCATGGCCGGATTACCGCACGCCAGGGCGCCCAGATTCTGCAGCACGCCTGGAACAGCCCCTATTCTTCAGATTTAATGGCCTCCATGCCGATCATCGCGATGGATGGCACCATGTCCCGGCGCCTGAGAAATACCGGCATGGATGGCCAGGGCCGGATTAAAACCGGCTACCTTGAGCATGTGCGCTCTATTGCCGGCTTTACTCGTGACGACAGGAATACCACCTGGGCTATCGTCGGCATGGTTAATAACAACCCGGCCTGGAATGGCCAGGCAGTGCTTGACCGCGTGCTCTACTCACTGCACTTCCGGCCACCGGTCGGGACATCCCTGTCCCAGTCCCCGGCGGATGGCTCAGGGCCTTCCATCCAGTAAGGCCCCGCCAATAAAAGTCTGAAACTAACCCAGAGCCTATCGGGATACCCCGGCCATGTCGGGCAGCTTGTGCGCAATACCCTTGTGGCAATCGATGCAGGTTTGCTCACCGTCCGCCAGCGCTGTCGAGTGCGCCTGGGATGCTCTGGGGTCTTGCAGGGTGAAGTCCATCGAATCGAACTCGTGGCAATTACGACACTCCAGTGAATCGTTCGCTTTCAGCCGCTGCCACTCCCGCTCCGCCAGCTCACGTCGCTTGGCCTCGAATTTCTCCGGGGTGTTGATGGAGCCAAATATCCAACCCCAGACTTCTTTCGAGGCTTCCATCTTTCGGCCAATCTTATGAGTCCAGCCGTGGGGCACGTGGCAATCTGAACATTCGGCACGTACACCTGATCGGTTAGTGTAATGGATGGTTGTTTTCAGCTCCTGATACGGGTTGCTATACATTTCATGGCACCCTATGCAGAACTGCTCGGTGTTGGTCACTTCCAGCGCCGTGTTGAAACCACCCCAGAAGATGATCCCGGCAATAAAGCCGCTGAGCGTCAGGAAACCGAGGCTGTAGTGCACACTGGGCTTGCGCAACAGATTCCAGTAGAGCTTCAGCCGTTTCATCATCAGCGATCTCCTCTGCTGGAGGCACGGATCACTTCATCCACGGCTTTGAAATCTGACTCCACCAGCGGCTGAGCGTCGGTTTGCGGCACATGGCACTGGGTGCAGAAATAGCGCCCCGGCGTTACCTCAGCCCGCACCTGGAAGTGACGATCCATAAAATGAGTCACGCTCACCATGGGGGCACCCGCCTGCACGGCTGCCTCGCGGCTGTGGCAATCCAGGCAACGGTTGAAGTTCTTGTCTACCTGATAGTCGCGGATGGCATGGGGAATCACCGGCGGTTGCTCCGGATAATTACGCACTTCCCGTTTCACCTCTCTGGGATCACCGGCGATAGGCGGTGCGGGCAGATCCTGCCCCAGAGTCCCGCCTTTGCGCAGCCCGTCCGGTGAAGAGGGTGACAAATGATCACTCTCGGCATACGCCAGGAAGGCCAGGGAGGCGGCCAGAAAAAAGACAAGCGTTCTCATGGTGACGTCTCCTTAAGCCAGGTTAACCAGTTCCAGACGGACAGCGCACTTCTTGAAGTCGGTCTGTTTGGAAATGGGGTCCGTTGCGTCCAGCGTGACCTTGTTGATCAGCTTTCCGGCATCGAAGAACGGCACATACACCATGCCCTTGGGCATACGAACACGACCACGGGTTTCTACCCGAACCCGGACTTCACCCCGGCGACTGATCACCTTTACCTCGCTGCCACGCCGCCACCCTCTGTCACGGGCATCATCAGCGTTCATGTACAACAAGGCATCCGGAACCGCCTTGTGCAGTTCAGACACCCGGCGCGTCATTGAGCCCGTATGCCAGTGTTCCAATACCCGGCCAGTGCAAAGCCAGAATGGGTATTCATCGTCCGGAGATTCTGCGGGCGGCTCATGGGGCACGGCGAAGATTCGCGCGCGATTGTCTGGATTGCCATAAAACTGGAAACCGCTGCCCTCTGCCACGTATGGGTCTGAGCCCTCACGATAGCGCCATAGGGTTTCCTTGCCATCAACGACCGGCCACCTCAAACCACGGGTGGCATGGTAAGTATCGAAGTCCGCCAGGTCTTTGCCCTTACCGGCACCAAACTGCCGATATTCCTCAAAAATGCCCTTCTGGATGTAGAAACCAAAGTCTTTCGACTCCTGGTTCCCGTATTCCGGATGCAGGTCTCCCAGCGGATAACGGTCAACGTTGCCGTTTCGGAACAACACATCAAACAGGGTTTTGTCTCGCGTTTCCGGCGCTTTGGCAATCAGCTCCTCCGGCCACACATCGGCCACTTTGATGCGCTGGGAAAGAGCCACCGTTTGCCACAGGTCTGAGCGGGCTTCACCCGGTGCGTTCACCAGCTGATGCCAGAACTGGGTGCGGCGCTCAGCATTACCGTAAGCCCCTTCTTTTTCAACCCAGCCGGCCGCCGGCAAAATAAGGTCTGCCGCCTGTGCCGAGACCGTGGGATAAATATCAGAGACGATGATAAAGGTATCGGGATTGCGCCAGCCCGGCAGGGTTTCCTGCATGGTGTTTGGCCCCGCCTGGATATTGTTGGTGACCTGGGTCCAGTAAACTCGCAGTTTGCTGTCTTTCAGCATCCGGCTTTGCAGCACTGCGTGGTAACCCGGCTTGGCCGGAATGGTGCCCTCCGGCAGTTTCCAGATCTTCTCTGCCTTGGCCCGGTGCTCCGGGTTGGCCACCACCATATCGGCTGGCAGGCGATGAGCAAAGGTGCCCACCTCCCTCGCCGTACCGCAGGCGGAAGGTTGACCAGTGAGCGAAAACGGACTGTTGCCCGGCGTTGCTATCTTGCCGGTCAGCAGGTGAATGTTGTAGATCAGGTTATTCACCCAAACCCCGCGGGTGTGCTGGTTAACGCCCATCGTCCAGAAGGTGGTAACCCGCTTGTCGGGGTCGGCGTATAACTTGGCCAGACGCTCTAGCCGGGCCTCTGACACTCCGGAAATCGCGGCGGCCTTTTTCACATCGAACTCGCGGACATGCCGTGCGAAATCGTCAAATGACATGTCTTCCCAGCCGTTGGCGTTATCGGCGTTCCTGGCCTTCTGTTCACGCGGATCTTCTGGCCGGAGGCCATAGCCGATGTCGTCTGCAGCGCGCACAAACCGGGTGTGTTTGGTAACGAAATCCTGGTTCACCGCATTGTTCTGGATAATGTAGTTGGCAATGTAATTCAGAATCGCCACATCGGCGTGGGGCTCCATCACCATCGGCAGGTCCGCCAGGTCAAAGCAGCGGTGCTCGTAGGTTGAGAGCACCGCCACTTCGGTACTGGGGTGCGACAGTCGGCGGTCGGTTACCCGGGTCCAGAGGATCGGGTGCATCTCTGCCATGTTGGCGCCCCAGAGTACGAAGGCATCCGCACTCTCGATATCGTCATAGACACCCATCGGCTCATCAGACCCAAATGTCCGCATAAAGCCGGCAACCGCAGACGCCATGCAATGGCGGGCGTTGGGGTCGATGTTATTGGAGCGAAAACCGGCCTTGAACAGTTTGCTGGCGGCATAGCCTTCCCAGATGGTCCACTGGCCGGAGCCGAACATGCCAACGCTTTCCGGGCCATGCTCCTTGATGGCAGTTGTGAACTTTTCTGCCATCACGTCCAGGGCTTCATCCCAACTGACCTCCTGGAAATCGCCCTCTTTGTGGAATTTGCCGTCACGTTTACGCAGCAACGGCTTGGTAAGCCGGTCACGACCGTACAGTATCTTCGACAGAAAGTAGCCTTTCACACAGTTCAGACCACGGTTCACTTCCGACTGAGTATCCCCATGGGTCGCCACGATCTGATTGTCCCTGGTTGCAACCATCACACTGCAACCGGTGCCACAGAAACGGCAGGGCGCCTTGTTCCATCTCAGTTCGGTGAGTTCAGCGTTGGTAATCAGATTACTGGCCGCAGCCGGTATCGACAGGCCGGCCGCAGATGCCGCCATAGCCAGCGCGTTGGCCTTTGCGAATTCTCGTCGTGTCAGGTTCATGACATTGCTTCCTGTTGTTCTGTTTCTGACTGTCCTTTAGCAATCAACTGCTGTCTCGCTTCTTCCGGAGACATCACTTCGTGGTAAACCAGAATGCATTCCAGAACGCCCGGTGCGCTTTCTACCAATTCCATGGCGTTCAGCAGGTCCTGATGGCTGGTGCCTTCCGCCAGCACCACCAGTTTTCCCAACGGGTCTCGGGTACCCTCCTCCAGCCCCGGGGTTGCCTCTAGAAGTTCGAGCACCGCATCGAGCGACTCCGGTCGCACGTGCACCAGAAAGCTGGCGATGTGGATTTCCGCGTTCGGTGATTCATGCATGGGTTTGCTCTCTCTGTTCCTGGGTAACCAGGTTGATGGCATCTTCAGGGCACACCGCGACACAGGCACCGCAACCGGTGCAATCGTCTTCGGCGACCTCAGGGATGGCGACATGGCCAAGCTTTGGAGGGAACCGTATAGCTGCGGGTTCACAGGCGTCTCGGCAGGTCTGGCAGTGGATATTGGCTTGGGCAAGGCAGTTATCCCGAATCACCGCGCGCCAAGGGAACGCCTCACGTGTGAGGTCAAACACCGATTCCGGACAGGCTCGGGCGCACTCACCGCACAGCGTGCACCCTTCGCCGGTAAAGCGGATTTGCGGGAAACCGCCATCACCGCGAAACAGCACATCTTCGGGGCATGCATCGATACACTGTTCGCACCGGGTGCACTGATCGGTTATTGCTTCGGTTGTCCAGGGTGGCCGCCACTCGGATGCAGGCGCCCTGCCGCCGCGCAGAAACAGCCGGCGGGACTCGTTAACAGCCATACCAGGCGCTACCCCCCTGGAGGTCCCGGCGGGCCCATGAACACCTGGGACATCCAGACCAGGAATCCGTAACCACCGACAACAGCAACGGCCAGGATGGGAAACAGGAATACGATGATGAAGATAAACAGCCGGAACTCAATGCTTTTTCGCTGCTCCGGCGTCAGTTGTTGGAGGTCGTCCATAAACCCACCTTTTTTGTATGTGTATTCATCACCCTAGTCAAACAGAGCAAACTTGGCAAAAATCAAATTTGGTATTTCTTTGGAGGTATAGACAGCGGGATAATGGGAGGACTTGCCTCCTGAAGTGAGTCCGTGCCGGGCACAAAAAAGGCCGGCTTCGGGAGCCGGCCCATCATGGGTGTTTCGAGCAAGAGCATCGCTCCGGCAATTAGTCGACCGTGAAAATCACCTTATCGATCACGTGAATCACGCCGTTGGCTGCTTCAACGTCCGCCTCTGTAACCTTGCTTCCCTCGATAACCAGCGCGTTGTTTTGTATGTCGACGTTCAAAGTGGTGCCCGCCAGGTTCGTTACCGTGTCACCATTCGAAGCGTATGCAGTCAGTGAATCTACCCGAATATTAAGAATATGTTGCTGTAAAATGCCCGGCAAATTCGGGTTGGCAAGCAATTGCTCCGCCGTCAGCCCTTCATCAGCCAACAACGCTTCAAAAGCAGCATCGGTTGGCGCGAACACCGTCAAGGTCGCCTCCGGATTCGAAGCGGTAGCGACCAGGTCAGGAGCTCCGTCTCGACTACTCACTTCCACAAGTGCGTCGAGTAGTATTGTAAATTCGGCATTTACTTCATCGGTTGCTAGCTTGGTTACGATCTCTGCAATCGTTGACTCTGTGTCGCTAAGAGCGCTCGGTGGGGGAAGAAGCACTTTATCGATGAGATGAATAACGCCGTTGATTGCATCTACATCAGTAACCGTTACTCGAGAGGTGTTGACGTACAACACGTCCTCACCGTTTTCCTGTGAAATTGAGAGCGCGACGTCTTTGCCGTTCACCGTTTCAACCAAGTTTTGTGGGACTGGGCTTTGAGCGACGCCGATTGCCGCTTCGGCCTTCACTTCACCTACTGACGTTGCGAGAACGTGGTAGCTGAGAACCGTGTTCAGCAATTCTGTGTCAGCCAACAACTCTTCTGCCGTGAGACCCAAGTCCTCGAGTAGAGCTTCGAAGGCTGTGTCTGTCGGCGCAAACACCGTCAACTGATCATTGCCGGCGAGTAGCTCGGCTATAGAAGAGTCTGCCGCAAGAACAGCGGCCTCAAGGATCGTTGTATTTTCGTTTGCAACCGCGATTTCCAGAATATTTTGGGTTGGGCCGCGTGCCGAATCGTTATCGTCGTTATCGAGCCAACAACCGGACAACATGACACTGCCCGCCAAAATTACCGGTAAAGCTATGATCTTTTTCATTTTTCTGTCCTCAATAAAGAATCGCTTGTCGATAGTTTGAGTTGGTTCGAACCTGCACTAGTTCAGTCCCTGACTAATGCGACAAAGCAATCTACGGGGAGGGCAAAAAAACGGATTCACAAATTTTTACATTTGAGTTTACAAATGTGAGCTGAATTCAATTTTTCGTCTGCTAACAGGCACTCAGGAATGATCTTCTACGCGCGCCAACAGATGACTAACGGTGCCATCCGCCAATTTTCCTGCCAACGGTGCGATGAAGATGACCAGGGGAAATGCCACCGCCCACGCCACAACAAACGAGGCGGCCCAGCGGTTGAAGAAACCCTCCGCCAGCCCTGTATTGATAAGGGTGATAATGCCAGACATCATCAATGACATGATGCCGGACATGTAGAGTGAAAAGACAACTCGGCGAACACGTGTAATTTTACGGGAAGACATGACACCTCTTGGGAAATTATGGGCGAACAACATCTGAAACTTTCTTCAATCCGTAGCTAGACTGAGGTAATCAGCGCGCAGCGCGCCAACAGGCTAGCGCAACATCATAGTAAGCATGCAAAGTTTTACCATACGGCTTTTTACCGAGAGACCGGACCCATGGATCAGCGGTACCACACGAGAACCCTGAAGCTCACGACCCTTGCCCTTGCTGCCCTGCTCATACTGGCTGGCTGTAGCTCTACCCGCATGGCCTATCGATATGCAGACTGGGGCGTGGTGTGGTGGGTAGAAGACTATGTAACCCTTAGCCGAGCACAGAAACAGCAGCTGAATCAGGATTTGGATAGCCTGCGCCAGTGGCATTGCTCAGCGGAGCTGCCCCGCTACCGCGCCTGGCTAGACGAGCTTGAGGCGGACATAGCCGATGGCGCACCGGATATCGACACCATTGAGTATCACCAACAACAACTTCTGGTCTTTGTACCGGATTTATTGGATCGAGCTGTACCAGTGGCGGTGAATCTTCTGGCCAGCCTGTCTGATGATCAGGTGACCGAGCTGGCCAGGAACATGGCAGAAGATCAGGCTGAGCTTGAACAGGAAATGCTGGGAGGTAACCAGGACCAGACCGCCAGGGCCCGGGCAGAGCGCACCACCAAACGCGTAGAGCGATGGCTGGGCAGCCTGAACGGGCAGCAGCAGGCCCTGGTTGAAGAATGGTCAGCCAATCGCGATCAACAAACGGAAATCTGGCTGCAGGGACGAAAAAACTGGCAAGAGGCCCTGCTGGAAACACTGGAGCGACGGAATCAGCCCGGCTTTGATGAAGCCATCCGCGAACTGGTGGTTAACTCCGAAAACGCCCGAGGTCCCGAATACCAGGCCATGATGACGGAAAGCCAGCAAGCCCTGGCGAACCTGATGCATTCGTTGATCCGGGCCGGCGACCAACAGCACCGGGAGCACCTGCAGGCCCGGGCGAACAAATTGAACCAGGACTTCACCGCTCTGACCTGTTCCTGATCTCGCCAGACAAACACCCAACACAAAAAAGGGCCGGAGATAACGAATTCTCCGGCCCTTTTGAATCTGGCTGTTATTAAACCGTCAGGTAACCACCGTCCGCATTAATGCAGGCACCCGTGGTGTAGCTGGAAGCGTTGGACACCAGGTACAGCACGGTACCGGCCATTTCGTCCGGATCCGCCACACGCTTCATCGGAATGTGGGCCATGGCCTGCTTCTTGATGGCTTCGTTGGTTGTCAGGGCGCTGGCGAACTTGGTGTCGGTCAGGCCGGGCAGCAGGGCATTCACCCTGACGTTCTGCTGGCCAAGCTCCATAGCGAAGGATTTGGTCATGGAAATCACCGCCGCCTTGGTCACCGAATAGATGCCCTGGAAGTGGCCGGGGTTCACGCCGTTCACCGAGGCAACGTTCACAATGGAGCCGCCACCGTTTTTCTTCATCAGTTGGGCGCCACGGGCACACATGAAGAAGTAACCACGGATGTTCACATCCACGGTTTTGTGGAAGGCACCCAGGTCGGTGTCTTCTACCGGGCCGAAGTACGGATTGGCGGCGGCGTTGTTGACCAGGATATCCAGCTTGCCATGCTCTTTGGCAATGTGCTCCCAAACCGCTTCAATCTGGTCCATTTCTCCGATGTGGCAGGCGAAGGCCTCCGCACTGCCGCCATCCTCACGGATGCTACTGGCCACGGCTTCACAGCCGTCAATCTTGCGACTACTGACAATTACGTGGGCACCGTAATGGGCCAGAGTGCGGGCAATGCTCTCGCCGATGCCACGGCTGGCACCGGTGACCAGGGCGACTTTGCCAGTCAGATCAAACAGGTTCTTGTTGCTCATGGAATTCCCTCAGCTTATCGGAATGTCACCAGGGCGGGGTCTTCCGCTTCCAGGTGGCTATAATTGTTGAATACGGCCAGGCTACGCCGGGGGCCGGAATACAGAATGCGAGACACGCTGGTGTTGACGATCACGTTATTCATCTCCAGCGCCTTGTGGTCTGACAACTCCAGCAAATGCTGGGCAATCACCGCAATGGGCCCGCCGGAGGTGGAGACAATGACATCGGCACCGTCCGCCAGCTCAATCAGTTGATCCAGCGAAGTGCTAACCCGTTGCCGGAAACCCTGCCAGGATTCCGCGTATTCGTGGTCGTGTTCACCACTCACCCAGCGGGCGACAGCTTTTTCAAAAGCCTGCTGAAACGCCCTCGCCGGTTTCGGGAAGCTGGCCAGGTCCCGAGCCATCAACTGTTTGTCCGCCCATTCCGGGCGCAGGCGTTCCACCACTTCAACATGATCAAACTCGTTAAGGCCTTCCATCACCTGCATATCCGGCAGGCTTGCACCGTAACCGGTGGTGATCGCTTCAACGGTTTCCCGATGGCGCTGCAGGTTACCTCCAAAAATGGCACCCGGCTCCACCTTGTCCGCCAGCCAGCGGCCCAGGATCCTGCCCTGCTCCCAGCCTCGCGGAGAGAGCTGGTCGTAGTTTTGCTTGCCGAAACTGGCCTGGCCGTGGCGCACCAGATAGATCGTGGCCATTACAGCGCGCTCTCACTGATCAGCCGCTGGCACCGCTTCTCCAGGTAGTTGGCAGCGTGGCCGAAAGCGGCAAAGCGCTTGTCTTTGGTTTGGCCGTGATAGAAGCGGTAATAGATTTGCTGGACGATCACTGCCAGCCGGAACAGTCCGTAGATTTCATAGAAATCGAAGTTGTCCGCCCGGAAGCCGGATTTCTCCATGTAGTAGTCCACCACTTCCTTGCGGGTCAGCATGCCCGGGCGGTGGGTAGGCTGGCGCCGCAGCATCTGAAACGGGCCTTCGTCGTCGGCTTCAATCCAGTACGCCAGGCTGTTGCCCAGATCCATCAGCGGGTCACCGATGGTGGCCATTTCCCAGTCCAGCACGCCGATCACTTCAAACGGGTTGTCCGGGTTCAGCACCACGTTGTCAAAACGAAAATCGTTGTGGATGACCACCTGGGCGATGTCATCCGGCATCTTGTCGTTCAGCCAGGCCATCACGCTTTCAAAGTCACCGACATCCTCGGTGCGGGCCTTGCGGAAACGGTCGCTCCAGCCGCCAATCTGGCGCTGCACGTAGCCGGCGCCCTTACCCAGTTTGTCCAGGCCGGCGGCCTTGGCATCCACGGTGTGCAGGTCCACCAGCTTGTCGATCACGTTCAGGCAAAGCTTGCGAGTGTCTTCGGCGCTCAGCTCGAAATCCTTCGGGAAATCCTGGCGCAGAATGATGCCCTTGAGCCGCTCCATCACGTAGAAGTCGCACCCCAGAACGCTGTGATCATCGCAGATGGCGACAATGTTGGGGACATAGGGGTAAACGGGCTTCAACGCGTCCATCACCCGCGCTTCCCGCAGCATGTCGTGGGCCGACTTGGCAATCTTGCCGAACGGTGGCCGGCGCAGTACGTAGGACTGGTCGCCGTAATCCACCTGATAGGTCAGGTTGGAAGCACCACCGGGGTACTGCTTGATACTCGGCTGCCCTTCCAGGCCGGGAATGGCCTGTTTCATAAACTGGTCGACGGCGCTGATATCCAGCTCTTCGCCTTCCCGGATGTCTACGGCCTGGTCGATCTGAGTCATTCAATCTCTCCTGTGATGTATTCAGGCGTTCGCCTTGCCACCCATCTTGCTCATCCAGCGCTTGGTTTCCTGGTGCATCAGCCAGTCAAACGCCCAGGGCGCATGGCGCTTGAGAACCCACATGCGGCGTTCTTTGGCGTGGGGCAATACCCAGAAGTCTTTGTCTTTCACGCTGCGGAAAATATCCTCGGCCACATCTTCGGCGGTAATGTTGGACCGCTTCATCAGTTTGTTGACGTTCTGCTGGATGCCGGGAATATCCGAGCGCATGGTGCTGGCCAGGTTGGTCTGGAAGAACGCGGGGCACACACAGCTGACGTGAATACCGGAATCCCGCAGCTCCTGGCTGAGGGTTTCGGACAGGGCAATCACCCCCGCCTTGGAAACATTGTAGCTGTCCATCAACGGCGCCAGCATAAGACCGGCCATGGAGGCCACGTTCACAAACGCGCCGGAGCCCTGTTCCTTGAACAGTGGCGTGAAGGCTTTGCAGCCACGCACAACGCCGAGTACGTTGATATCAAGAATCCATTCCCAGTCACCAATGGTGGTGTCTTCAATGGAGCCAGCGGAGGCAACGCCGGCGTTGTTGACCACAACGTCCACACCGCCCCACTTCTCTACCAGGTCATCCCGTACTTTTTCAAAGTCGCTCAGGCGGCGGACGTCACATTCAACGAAATAGCCCTCGCCCCCTGCGTTGTTCAGTTCCGCCTCAACGGCCACGCCCTGCTCGGGGTTAATGTCCCCAATGCAGACTTTTGAGCCCTCTTTGGCATACCGCAATGCAATCGCCCGGCCCAGGCCGCTGGCCCCGCCGGTTATAAATACCCGTTGTGTCATCTGTGTTTCTCTCCGTTATGTTTATGTTCTGGAGTTCGTGTTCTTTGCTTTGGAGGAGGCGCTGCTACCGGGTAGGCCTTTCCAAAACACGCTGTGAATACTTCCCTGTACGCTCTGCTCCGCCATCCATGGCTCCGCAAGGTTTTGGAAAGGCCTACCCGGCATCAGCTCCCAATCTCATCAGTAAGCTGTTCCAATTTTTTTCTCGCAACCCCTCGCCAATGCTGGAAAGGGGCCGGTGGGGTGGGGCTTCTGAAAATGTGCGGAGCCATGGATGGCGGAGCCCAAGCGTCACATGGACGTGCCGAAGGAGCGTTTTTCAGAAGCCCCACCCCACCGGCCACCCCACTCCCAATCAAGAGGCCAGGCGAACCAAAGCACCCAATCCAAAAATCAGGATTTATACTTCCGAAGCTCCAGGCGAGCCACCATGGCCCGATGCACTTCGTCGGGACCGTCGGCCAACCGCAGAACCCGAGCGTAACCGAACAATGCCGTCAGCGGGAAATCGTCATCGCTAACCCCGGCACCACCGTGAATCTGAATCGCATCATCCACAATCTGCTGCAGCATCGCAGGCACCACGGCCTTGATCATGGACACTTCCTGCAACGCCCCCATAATGCCCTTGGTATCCAGCGCCCACGCGCATTTCAGGGTCAGCAACCGCGCCTGCTCGATGTTCATACGGGCATTCGCGATCACATCCGGATTGCCACCCAGTTTCGCCAACGGACGTCCAAAAGCTTCGCGGGTCAGGGAGCGCTTGATCAGAAGCTCCAGGGTACGTTCTGCCGCGCCGATCGCACGCATACAGTGGTGTACGCGGCCCGGCCCCAAACGGCCCTGGGCGATTTCGAAGCCTCGGCCGGGGCCGGCGATGATGGCGCTCTTGGGCAGGCGCACGTTGTCGAACAGTACCTGGCCGTGGCCATATGGCTCATCGTAGGCGCCGAATACCGGCAGCATTCGCTCGATGGTGATGCCCGGAGTGTCCAGCGGCACCAGCACCATGGAATGGCGGCGGTGTTTCTGGGCGTCAGGGTCGGTCACGCCCATAAAGATGGCGACTTTGCAGTCGGGATGGCCGATGCCGGTGCTCCACCACTTGCGGCCGTTCAGGACTACTTCGTCGCCCTCAACCGTCGCGGTGGCTTCCATGTTGGTAGCGTCGGAAGAGGCAACCGCCGGTTCGGTCATGCAGAAGGCGGAGCGTACTTCGCCGCTCATGATTCTGGGTAGCCACTCAGCTTTTTGCTCTTCAGAGCCGTAGTGAATCAGCACTTCCATGTTGCCAGTGTCTGGCGCGTTGCAGTTGAAGATTTCCGGGGCGATAAAGCTGCGGCCGGTTTCTTCGGCAATCAGGGCATAGTCGGAGTTCAGCAGGCCACAGCCGTATTTGTCGTCCGGGAAGAACATGTTCCACAGGCCCTGGGCCTTGGCTTTTTCCTTCAGTTCTTTGATGATCGGCAACACAACCCAGCGGTTTTCCAGGGAGGCAAGCTCCTTGTGGTACTGCTCTTCAATGGGGTAGATCTCGTCGCGCATGAACTGTTTCACGCGCTTGAGGTAATCCTGGCCTTTCTCGGAAATATTGAAATCCATGGTGCAGCTCCTCGCGCTTGCCTGCCCCAACCGGGGCGCACTTTCATTCAGATGGGAAACAGTCTAGGAGCCAATGCGCTATTACGCGACTGAATTGTTCTTATCGTTTATCATTACCTGCACTTATTCAGATAACGGACATTTATTATGGCCCTGAATCGCCTGGACCTGAACCTGCTGCATGTCTTCGACACCATTTATCGGGAGGGCAGCCTGACCCGCGCCGCCCGGGCGCTACACCTGACGCAGCCCGCGGTGAGCCATTCCCTGGCACGGCTGCGGGATCATTTTGATGACCCGCTGTTTACCCGCCAGGGCAACCAGATGGTGCCCACGCCCCTGGCGCGGCGATTCCTGGAGTCCATGCGGCCGGGGTTGAATCAGGTGCAGAGCGCGGTCAACCAGTTCCATGCTTTTGACCCGGCCAGTCAGCGCAAGACGTACACCCTGGGGTTACGGGATGTGCTGGAATCGACCTTTCTGCCGCAGTTGATGGGTAAGCTGGCACCCTATCCAGACATGGAGATTGTCTCCCAGCGGATACCAAGGCGGGATATGGAAACCCAGTTGGCGGCCGGCAAGCTGGATTTTGCCATTGATGTGTTGCTGCCGGTCAGCAATCAGACCAGCCATGAACTGCTTCGACAGGACCGCCTGGTGGTGTTGGCGCGCAAGGGGCACCCGGCCATCAAAAACGGACTGGATATGCCCACGTATCTGAACGCAAAACATGTGCTGGTGTCGTCTCGCACCGAGGGGCCAGGCATTGAGGACTTTGAGCTATCCCGTCACGGGGTACAACGCAGTATACGGCTGCGTTGCCAACACTATTACGCTGCCTGCCGGGTGGTGGAAAATTCCGACTTGCTGCTGACCATGCCGGAAACCTACGCCCGGATTATTGCCGAACGCGGGCAGATTGAGGTAATGAGCCCACCCGCTCAGATGCCATCCATTGATGTGCATCTGTACTGGCACAAGGCCTATGAGCGGGAGCCTGCGCTGGTGTGGTTCCGGGATCTGCTGCGCAGCCTGCCGCAGAATCAGTAGGCGCCCACCAGGGCAAGAAAGCCGAAGAAACCGGCGGCGGTAATACCAAGGGAGATCACAACGATGCCAAAGCCCCACCAGATTGCGGCGGAGTCTGACACCGGCACGTCATGGCCCCGCAATGTGCGATAAAAGGCCCAAGGGCCAAGCACAAACGAGCCCACTACGGCGAACACCAGGCCAACGGCAATGCCAGCGAATGTCCAGGTAGCCAAAACCATGGCCCTGTCTGAACTCTGTTCTTTAACACCGTGGTGCTCCAGAAACTTCTTGCAGAAGAACCACAGCAGGGCAAACAGGGCGACCACAAAGACCAGGCCGCCAACAAGCGTAATAATGCGATACAGCACAGAACCATCCTTAACTGTTGGGTGATCAGCCAGGGAACACCGGCTCCGGCAGGCACTCAAAGCCTGGCTTGGCGAACAGGTAGCCCTGATAGAGCGCGATACCCTGAGAGCGCAGCCAGAAGTATTCCTCTCTGGTTTCTACGCCCTCAGCCACAATCCGACCACCAAGATGGCGCATCATGGTGATGATTCCAAGTACCACCGCCTGCTTATTCACGTCTTCATGGATATTTCGCACCAGCGCCATATCCAGCTTCAGAAGATCCGGCGGGCTCAGCATCATGATGTTGTAACGGGAATACCCAGCGCCAAAATCGTCTATCGCGGTGCTGAATCCCATTGATTGATAGGCTTCGATGATGGAGGACAGATGCTCTACCGAACTGAGGTCCTCGTTTTCAATCATCTCAAAGATGATCTTCCGGGTATCGAAGTTGTAGGTTTTCGCCGCCGCCAGGGTAGTCCGGATGCAATACTCAGCCTTGTACACCGCGTTAGGCATAAAGTTAATGCTGAGCATTGGCTGCATGTCGAGCCGGGCTGCCAGCTTGACCGCTTTGACCCGGCAGATCTGATCAAACGCATAGCGATTGTTTTCATTCACCTGGGACAGAACCGACATGGCACCTTGCCCTTCAGGGCCGCGCACCAGGGCCTCATAGGCAAACACCGTTTTGTTCTCCGCATCCACGATGGGCTGGAAGGCAAAACTGAACGAGAAATCCAGACCGTTACCGCAGGCGCACTGCCCACAGTGTGACTCATCAAACAATACTTCAGGTCTATTCACACGAGCTCCGGGCGCATAGGCAAACACATTGGGTTGGAAGCTTAAAAGAATCAATTATTTTCCACTATAGCCATCAACCGAAAGGACGTAAAACATCGTCAATTAATAAAGTTGAAGTCACTGGCATATGCCAGCCCGGGGGCTACACTGGGGTTGTTGAATGACACCCGCATACACCGCACTCAAGGAGGTTCGGGAATGGCCCAGACCACTCGCATCGCAGTTACCCCAGGGGACGGCATCGGCCCGGAAGTCGTCGCCGAAGCTGTCCGCTGTCTGGAGACCCTGCGCGCGAAGCACGACCTGTCACTGGAATGGACCCGCTTTCCCTGGCCATCCCATGCCTGGCATGAAGAGTACGGAGAATCCTGGCCGGCAGACGCCCTGACCCAGCTAAAGGCCTATGATGCCATCCTGCTGGGCGCCCTGGGCGACCCCGGCCCCATCGACGACACCAACCGTTACCTGTTGCCAGACAGCATCTCCCTCGCTCCCCTGCTGGACATGCGCAAAGGTTTTGACCAGTGGGTGTGTGAACGCCCGGCGCGACTATTGCCGGGCGCCAGGCAGTACCTCAAAGATGATCGCGCCAAAGACATCGACATGCTGGTGATTCGCGAGAACAGTGAAGGCGAGTACGTCAGCCAGGGTGGTCGCCTGCGCCAGGGCAAGCCAGACGAAGTGGCCACTCAGATGGAGGTGTTCACCCGCCGGGCCACCGAACGGATCATCCGTTACGGTTTTGAACAGGCCCGCAGGCGCGCCGGGGAACGGGTTCAGGAAGGCCGCACCCGCGCCTTCCGAACACTGGATGGCCGAAGCTGCGAAAGCCAGGTGTGCCTGGTGACCAAGCGTAATGCCTTGCGTTACTGGGGTGACATGTACACCGAGGTATTTGAGGAAGTCAGCCAAGACTTTCCCGACGTAGCCACCCACCACGAACTGGTAGACGCCGCCTGCATGAAGTTTGTTCAGTGCCCCTGGGCCTTTGATGTGGTGGTGGCCAGCAACCTGCAGGGCGATATCCTGACCGACCTGGCAGCCGTCCTGTCTGGCGGCATGGGTGTTGCTCCCTCCTGCAACCTCAACCCGACCGACCCGAATATGCCTTCCATGTTCGAGCCCACCCATGGCAGCGCCCCGGATATTGCCGGCCAGGGGATTGCAGACCCCACCGCCATGCTGTTTACCACGGCGCGTATGCTCGATTGGCTTGGCCGGAAAGACCCCAAACTGGCACAGGCCGGCAAGGAGCTGTTCGACGCCGTAGCCGCTGACCTTGCCGAACAGGGTAACCAGCAACGGGCTACCAGCCAGATTGGCGATGCCATTTGTAAACGCCTGCAGGGCTGACTAGTCTGCTAAAGAGGTATTTCATTCACTTCGGGAGGTGTCCATGACCGACCACAAAGGCAAACTGTCCCCCCTGCTCAAGCAGGCTACCGGCATCACCGCCGCCAAGGGCGAAGGTGCCTATATTATTGACCCCGATGGCCGTCGGTATCTGGACTTCACCTCCGGCATCGGTGTCACCAGCACCGGCCATTGCCACCCGAAAGTAGTGGCCGCTGCTCAAAAACAGGTGGCCACCATGATTCACGCCCAGGCCACCACCGTGATGAACCCCAGGTTGCCGGAACTGGCGGAAAAACTCGGAGAACTGACACCAGACCCTCTGAATGCTTTCTTCTTTTCCAACTCCGGCACCGAGGTGGCCGAAGGCGCCGTTAGACTGGTCCGCCAAGCCACCGGGCGGCCAAATGTCATTGTGTTCCATGGCGGCTTTCATGGCCGCACCATGGGCTCATTGTCCATGACCACCTCCAGCGTTGCGCTGCGGGCCGGCGTCAGCCCGATGATGGGTGGCGTTGTGGTGGCCCCCTTTCCCCATGCCTTTCACTATGGCTGGAGCCTGGACGAAGCCACCGACTTCTGCCTGCGGGAGCTGGACAGAATCTTCGTAACTTATTCCGCCCCCAAGGAAACCGCCGCCATGCTGATTGAGCCGGTTCAGGGTGAAGGCGGCTACGTACCCGCCAACGCCCGCTTCCTGAAGGGCCTCCGGGAACGCTGCGACAAACACGGCATCATGCTGGTGTTCGATGAAGTGCAGGCCGGCTTCGGCCGCAGCGGAAAGTTCTGGGCCCATGAACACTTTGGCGTAACTCCGGATGCCATCATGATCGCCAAAGGCCTGGCCAGCGGCTTCCCGATCTCTGCCCTGGCGGCTTCCGAGGAAACCATGTCCAAGGGCTGGCCCGGTTCACAGGGTGGTACCTACGGAGGCAATGCCGTGGCTGCTGCGGCCGCTATCGCGACGATTGATGTCATTCGCGAAGAGGGCCTGGTGGAGAACGCAGACCGCATGGGCAAACGCCTGTGGGATAACCTGCACGCCCTGAAAAAGGATTATCCGGAGATGGCCGATGTCCGGGGCAAGGGCCTGATGGTCGGTGTGGAAATGCGCCGGGGCGAATGCCCGGATGGCGAACGTGCCGGTAAGATTCTCAAGGAATGCGAAAGCCGGGGCTTGCTGATGCTGCGCTGCGGCCCCTACCAGGAAATTGTCCGCTGGTTGCCGCCACTGATTGTCACCCAAGAACAGATTGACGAGGCGACCGGCATCTTTGAAGAGGCCCTGAAAGCCACCGCCTGAGAACAGGGGTAAACAAAAAGGCCAGGTGACACACGTCATCTGGCCTTTTTTTATGCAAACCACTTTGAAAACGCTAAGGTATTATCTGTCTGCCGTGACAAACTCCAGGCGCCCGGGGGCAACCCGGATATCCATGGGCACAATGCCAAGCATCCGCTGGGCGAAGTCTTCCTCATTGAGACGATACACCGGCATGGTTTCCAGCATCTGGGCCACCACCCGCATCACGTTGTCCGTGATCGGCGCCAGGTCGCCCTTGAAAAAGGGTGAATCGATGGAGCTCTCCAGAAGCTGGAGCCGGCGGATATACACCGCTTTTTCCTGACTGTCATACACCGGAGCCCCTTCAACCTTGAGCGCCAGGTCTACCGGCAGCTTGGCCATCAGTGCGTTCAAAGCCACCTGCCCCCGAAGATCAATCACCGCCACATCGCGACCATCAGGCCCCAGGGTAATGTTTGCATCACTAAGGCTCAGGCTGAGTGGCGATCCACTCTGCAAGTGCTGCCGATCATAGTCGGCCACCGCCCGCTTGAGATGCCGCTCAATCTCGCCCTCGGAGATGGCATAAGGTGAAATGCTCGCACAACCACTGGCCAGAACTGCCAGCACCAGAACCGGGAACCAGGCCCGAACCTGCATGAATATTTTCATTTTTCTTCCTCTGAAACCGAGCCCCCTATCCTGCGGCAGGCATACTTTCCACGCAAGCGGTGTTGATTAACGATTGTTGAGGAATTCAGTCATTCTCGGCACGAGCCTGCACGGTTGGCGTCAGCTGCTCATCAAACGTCACAGTCAGCACGATGGGCTGGCAGCACACCTGGCAATCCTCGACATACTCCTGTTCAGCCACCGAGGGGTCGACGCTGATTTCCAGCGTCTCCCAGCAGTAAGGGCATTGAACGAGCACTGAATCAAGCGCAGACATGCGAGCTCAGAACTGCTGTTTGGCCATCCAGGGGATGATCCGGTCGAACGCCTCTTCCATCCGCTCACAGGTGGTCGAAAAACTGAAACGCAGGGCATTGGTGCAGTGCTCACCGAAGGCGTCACCCGGCACCACACATACCCCGGTTTCCTTCAGCATCCGGAGCGCCAGATCAGAACCATCCACATGGGGCGGCAAATCCGGAAAAGCGAAGAACGCGCCGCCGGGCTTGTAGCCGGTCAGATAGGGAGTCTGGTCGATGAGCTCCACAATCTTGTCCCGACGTTCCCGATAAATATCCACCATGTCGCGCACGCACTGCTGGTCTGCAGTCAGGGCAGCCACGCCGGCAAACTGGGACGGTGTATTAGCCACCGATGTGGTGAACATGTGGTAGCGACGCAGGGACTTGATCGCAGCCTGGCTCGAAATCACCCAACCAACTCGCAAACCCGCCATACTGTAGGTCTTGGAGAAGCTGCTGATGCACATGATGTTGTCCAGATCCATGGAACAGTTCAGGACGCTCGCAAAGTCATCATCATCAAAGATCAGGTGGTCATAGACCTCATCAGCGTAGACCTGAATCCCGCGATAGGCGCACTCCTCAAGAATCGTCTCGACCGTGCTACGGGGATACACCGCTCCGGTCGGATTGTTGGGGTTATTCAGGATAAGAGCGAATGTCCGTGCCCCCATGGCACGGATCACATCATCCGGGTCCAGCTGGTGGTTGTTTTCGGCCCGGGTGGGCACAAACTTTACCTCACCGCCGGTCATCCGGATAAGGGGTGCGTAGAGCAGGAACGACGGGTCCGTCACGATAAACTGACGACCGGGCGCCGAGGTCGCCGAAATGGCCAGGTACATGGCCTCGGTGGCACCGCTCGTTACCAGAATATTGTCTCGGGTGAGCTTGCGGTTGTAGCGCTTGCCATAGTAATCCCGCAGGGCCACCAGTAGCTCCGGCAGGCCGGCATCCATGGTGTAGCCGGTTTGCCCGGCGTTCAGCGCGTCAATATAGGCATCAATAATATGCTTGGGTGTTGGCAGGTCTGGCTGCCCTATGGACAAATGAATCACGTCCTTCATCGTGGACGCCATATTCACCAAGCGACGAATCCCCGAAACAGGAATGGCCTGCATGGCCGGGTTCCAGCTGGCCTTGGTCTTGCGGTACTTCACCTTCCGCGGCTTAGTCTCGCCGGTATCCTTGTTCGCGGATTCCGCCATACGCACCTCCTGACAACAGGGTAAATAAAGACCTACCCCTGCAGGTTAGTCAGTAAAAATGAGCGGTACAAGGCCAGTGGGACTAAAGACTGAACAAACCCGCCCGGGCCCGGGATCAGTAAAGCCAGGTTGACCCCAACCCACTCGCCTACCAGACTACAATGATGGACTGAAACCAATCGTTGCGATTCCTGCGGAGGTGAAATGACAGCGTCCAACAAACCGGTGGTCACCGTTCTTACAGCACCCGGCGAAGCCCCGCCTCCCGGCATCGAAGCCGTTCAGGCCAGGGCGGAAGTTCGCTTCGCCTGCGATGAACAAACACTCCGGGACACCCTGCCCGGCACCGATGTCATGATGGTGACCGATTTCCGTACTGAAGCGCTGGAAGCCGCCTGGCCTACCGCAGACCGGCTGAAATGGATTCACGCCACCAGCGCCGGCGTTGATGCGCTCATGTTCCCGGCGCTGATCAAAGGCGACGTTACCGTGACCAATGCCCGGGGCATCTTCGACCGGACCATTGCCGAGTATGTGCTGTGCTGCATTCTGATGTTCGCCAAAGATTTTCCCCGGTCTATCCGTTTACAACTGAAGCACGAGTGGAAGCATCGGGACACGGAGCGGGCCGAAGGCAAGCAGGTGCTGGTAGTGGGCGCCGGCTCCATCGGCCGCCAGATCGGCCGACTGGTTAACGCCACAGGCATGCATGCCCATGGTATTGCCCGCACACCCCGGCAGAAAGACCCGGACTTTGTAGCGGTGCACGGCAACGATGAATTGTATGACCAGTTGAGCCATGCGGATTTTGTGGTGATTGCCGCACCACTGACACCGCAAACCGAAGGGCTGTTCGACAGCAAGGCGTTTGCGGCGATGAAGAAGTCAGCCAGGCTGATCAATATCGGACGCGGGCCCATTGTGAAGACGGATGATCTGATCAAAGCGCTGGACGATGGTGAGATTGCCGGGGCGGCTCTCGATGTGTTCGAGGAGGAGCCGTTACCGGAGGATCATCCGCTCTGGGAGCGGGATAATGTGATCATGACGGCGCATATGGCGGGCGATTTCATCGGCTGGAAGCGGGCGCTGACGGACCAGTTCCTGGAGAACTTTGATCGCTGGCACAAGGGTGGCGAGCTGTTCAACCTTGTCAACAAGGAGCTTGGGTACGCCGGCAGCTAGATTTTCAAGTTTCCCACTCCGCGAACCGTGAGACCCACTTCGCATTGGGCGATTGCTAACAACATTCGGATTGACATCTGCCAACCGGCCAGCATAAATTCCAGACGTCGAATTGCGACTGGATTAAAACAAGGAGGTTGTATGGCGGCAACACGGTTACTGTTGCTATGCATACTATTAACTGCTTTTCAGGCCCAATCTGGGGAGCTAGTCTTGTCTCAAGATTTGGCCCTTGACTACGCCGAGCCGAAGCTCATTTCTCACAGCAGCACCATGCTCATCCTCAAATACGATGACTGGTCTCTGTCACACCGAGTCGTAGACTCAACCGCGATCTATCCCAAGATCAACCTCTCGGGCATAGAGGAAGTGTATCTCCATTCACTCTTCCTTCCTGCCCGGCGCGACTCTCTGCCTAAATGGCTTCAGGTGCTTGCGGAAGAGCAGGCTCGCCAGTTCGGTCTACCGGAGGGTCAAGTATTCGAAGAGACCGTTGGCAATGCCAAGATTTTGGGAACTTACAACCAACAAAATGAGGAAGGTTACCTCTTTATCTTTGATCGCGTTGCCATCCATCAGGTGACTATCGCGGGAACTGAAAAACAGTATAAGGATCTGATCAGAAACATCAGGGAGAGATGAGTATGGATATTTATGAAAGGGACCATCTGCAACAATTCCTGGTTACGATATTTGGCCAACAAGCTGCAAGCTGGTTTCCGAATGAGCCTCTATTCAATCTAACCTACGAGTTGATTCAGGAATCCGGAGGCTGTACTGAGGCAATGCGATACGTACCCGAACCCCTGGGCCCAGCCAGGAACGCTTTTAGGTGGATGGCCAAAGAGGTAAGGAAAAAGTTTCTAAAAACAATCGCCGAAAATAAGGACCATTACGCAATGTGTATTGGTACGACAGCCTACCGAATGGCGCACCGATTCCACTTGGCGGCGCAGGGTGTTTGAGCAACAGCCAAACTGAAAAATGGAGCCTGTGCAAACGTATTAAGCGTTCCGCATGAGGCTCCAGCGTTACACAGCCGTCACCTCCGCCACCGAAGCCGCCACTTTGTAGTCCACTCCTCCCAGTGCCTCAAAATGCGCCTCGCCACACAGAATCTTCAGGTTCTCCTCCAGCCGGCGCTTGTCGCTATCGTGGGTGGTTTTGGTCTCACGAATCAGGTATACCTTGCGATCTTCCTCAAGCACCACCGCCCAGTCCGGGTTGTAATCGCCAACCGGCGTCGGAATCGTGAACCAGCGGGGTAACTTGCAGAAAAACTTCACGTTCTCCGCGCCGTCGAGCGCCTGTGCGGTCATCCGCTCAATGTGGGAATCGCACTCGATGTAATCGTAGGGTGTCTGAACCTGATCGCCCTGATTGCCATGCTGCACCTGATAGGAGCGGTCCAGATACGCCTCCAACTCAGGCTCATTGAACAGCTCCATCTTGTAGTGTTCGCCGGCCAGTTTCTCGTAGCGAATGCCATCCACCAGCAATTCATCCAGCGCTTTCTGGATTTGCCGGGCGGCCTCGGTGATAAACCCTTGCGGGTTGGTTTTGAATTCACCCAGCCGCTTGCAGTTGCGGATGATCCTCAGCAGCGTGCCCCGGGTCAGATGCGTGCGCTCTTGCAAGGCACCTATCAAATCCGGCAAAACCTCGTGAGAACTGACGTAACGTTCCTTGGTGGTGGAAATTTGCCGTTCACTGCCGAAACCGGGTAAGCGCCAATAAACCAGCACCTACCCCACAGCTATAAGATTACCCAAACTGGATTCCTCACCAACCCCAAGAGGAATCGTCATGACACCAACC
>NZ_JBEPPY010000015.1:0-115617 GCF_040547575.1 Marinobacter sp. MBR-99
GCCAACTACCGAAAAGTGATCTGAGGGGAATTCGCCTACACGGGCGGTGAACTGCAATCCGCTTGCCTGGGGCATGACTTCGGTCCCTGAAGAATGAGCATTTCCGTTTCAGCCGGCACCATCCAGGTGCAAGCTCCGGTCAACCCGGGCATTCAAGCCCGGGCGACGGCACACAGTTTAATACAAGCTGCGGGGTATGCGGTACCCCGAGAGCAGCTGCTGTGTGAACGGGTTGGTATTACTGGCCGCATGCAGGCGATATCGCATCTCGCCATCGTCCACAGTGAACTTCACATCCACTGCATTGCTGCTGACGCCGGCAATCTCCGCTTTATCCAGCAACCGGAACAGCGCCCAGGGGCCGCTTTCCGAGATACTTCGGGGCGAACGGTTCACCTGAATCGGCACCAGAGTGATGCGGCTTTCCACCGAATCCCGCAGGGTGTTGGGCCACACCAGCGGAATGCTCTGGCGCGGGCCGTGGGAGAACTCCACCAGCTGGCCGTCGATGTTCACTACCGCCCGGCGCTTGTTGTTGGTCAGGTTCAGGGGCTCCAGGGCAAACTCCACATCCAGCGTGCCACTGCGGGTGAAGAAGGCCTGGCGGATCTGCCTTGCGCGATCCAGAGACGCCACCACGTCGCGGCGCACCAGACTGGCCCGGCGGGCATCGCCCACGTGTTCCGGGTGGTCTTCCAGGAACAGTTTCAGGTTGTCGTTGTAGAAGGTTTCCAGGATGCCATCCGGGGCGAAGAAGCGCTCGAAATCCTGCAACGCAGCATCACGACCGGCACCGGCAGTGAACGGGTAGTGCCGGGCCAGGTTCTGCTGGAAGGGCTGGTAAACTTCCCGGTACCACTCACGCTCCAATTGGGCCACTGCACGGTCCAGCACCACCCGCCAGCTTTCCGTGGCCAGCCGGTTGAGTACGCGGTTCAGTGGCTCAGGCTGGTGGTTGGCCATGCGCTGCAGGGTGAAGATGGGGTCTGTCCCCTGCAGGCCCATGCGGGCACGGGCGGCGCTGAGCGCGGCTTTACCGGCATCCGGGGATTCCTGAATGTTGCGCAGGTATTCATGAAGTTCACCCACCACCTGCATGATTTCATCCAGGCCAGAGGGCTGATCACCCTGTTTGCGGGTCAGCCGGTTCAGGTCGGCGAACTGGCGCTCGATATCCTGCAACATACGGAAATGGGGCGACTGCTCCAGCAGTTTACGGGCTGCTTCAGCTTCACCGTCACCCACCGGAATCAGGCGGGTATTACTCTGGACCTGGCCAAGGAACCGGGCCAGGGGTTCGTGGCCGCTGGTCAGGCTTTCCAGAATGCGCACGCCGTGGTTCAAGTCTTCAAACCGGTGCACATCCAGCCGGCTGACGGCGGTGCGCCAGGCTTCGGCATAATTCTCGGCATACAGCGTTTGCAGACTGGCCAGCAGCTCCGCTTCGTCCGCCTTGCTGAAATCCACATCATTGCGCCGGCCCAATACCCAGGCATCCACCAACGCCAGTTCGGTTACCGAACCGGATTTGCGCAGGAACCACTTCTCCAGGCCTTCGCGGGTCAGCAAGGCAGGGATGGACAGCGGATCGTCTGCGGACGGTAATTCATCACCCAGCGGTTCGCCGTAGGCGTCCATGCGGGTGAACACGGTGGAGAAGGCCGGCCCGGAACTGCGCGCCAGCTCCATCGGTGCCTGGAATTCCCGGTTGGCTTCCACCTCCAGATCGCGGTAGACACGATCTGGCGTGCTGATCCGGCCCAGCTCATGCTGCGCCCACTGGACACTGCTGCGGAACGGTGCCAGTGCCATGGTGGCGGTCTGGTCGCCCTCCGCTGCCATGCCCGCCAGGTTGGTGTGGGCCATGGCGTATTGCAGGTGGCCATAGAGGCGGTTCTGCACCTCCCGCTGGCCGGGGAAACGGTTCTGCCAGTAGCTGCGCATGTAGGCGGCAACAAGGTCGCTTCGCCGGCCGCTGGCGTCGTACAGCATACGCAGCACCCGCAGGTGTTCCAGGCGTTCGGTGCTGTTGTCCGGTGCCCGGCCCATCTCTTCCATTACGCCAAACATCAACGCAGGCAGGTACTGGTAGGCCAACATGTCGAGGTAGGCGGCATCCACTTCCGGCCCCACTTTGTGGCCCTGATACAGGCCCATATCGGCCACCAGGCTCCACTCGTTGCGGTAGTCACCAAAGGCCATGGTGGCCTCGCGCAATTCATCCAGTGGTTGCAGCAGGTTACGGCCGGTGCTGTCGGGCTCGTAGCCCACCGGCTGCCAGTTGTTGATAAAGGCGTTTACCCGGTTTTCCACCTGGGCGGCGGCGTCTGCGTTCTTGATGAAATAGTGCTGCCAGCCGGCGGTCATGCCGGCACCGGCGCACACTGCCACAGCGGCGGCCACAGCCACTTTGCGACGGCGTTTGCTGACCACCTTGCGGTTATCGCCGGCCAGGCCGGCCTCTGGATAGATCACCTCCGGGAACAGCCCTTTGGTAAACAGGCTGACCGACTGACCACCTCGCTGGGCCGGCTGGATGGGGCTGGTCATCTGGTAATTGTGGGCAGCGGCAGAGACAAAGGCATCTTCCGGCACACCTTCCTGCAGCACCGAGGTGAAATAGGTACCGCGAACCAGCGCCGGGGTGGAGAAGGCATCGGCTGACAGCAGGTCGGTCAGGAACTGCTCCATGGTGGTTTTCAGGCCCGCCAGCTGACGAGTGAACGAGTAGGCCGCGGCCCGCTCTTCGTTGTCGCGGGTGTCCGCCAGGACATCCGGCAGGCGCTGGCTCAGCTCATCCACCATGTCGTTGTAGCGATCTGCGAACTGCTCCAGCCACTGATCGTGATCCTGCAGGCCATCCAGTCGGAAGGTGAAGCCCAGCGCCTTGTCTTTCTCGGCTTTTGACAGGGTACGCACGAACGGTGCGAAGCCGTACATCAGGTCCATTTTGGTAAAGGTGACATACACCGGCAGCCGGGAGCCCAGCTGTTCCATCAGTTCCCGCAGGCGGGTGCGCAGCAGGATGGCGTGGGCTTCCCGCTGCTGGTCACTGGCGGTGCTCAGGCGTGCCAGATCCACGGCCAGAATCACGCCGTTCAGCGGGCGCTGGGGACGGCTGCGCTCGAGCCAGTCGATAAAATGGTTCCACAGCCGGTTCTGGATTTCGCCGGTAGCGCCCTCGCCCTGGTTCTGGCTCAGCAGTTCGCCGTCCGGGTCGATCAGTACACCGTTATCGCCAATCCACCAGTCAAAACCGAAGGGATTGCGGTCGCCCCGGTTATTCCGGGTGACGTTGGTGAGGGTATAGGTTTGCCCTGCCCGCTGAATCAGGCTGGTCTTACCGGCATCTTCCAGGCCCATCACCAGGTACCAGGGCAGTCGGTACAGGCCTTTGCGGCCGGGCAGATTGCTTTTCAGGGCCTGCAACTGGCGGTCCAGCAGGCGCTGCTGCCGGCGCTCCATAGGCAGGATCGGATCTTCCTGTTCCTGTTGCTCCTCGGCCTTGGCTTTATTCACCTTGCCCAGCCGGCGGGCCAGGGCCATACCCCAGAACACCACCACCAGCAAAATCACACCCAGGGTCACCAGGGCCCGCATCTGCCAGGCCATCAACGGGTACTCTCCGCCGATTTCCAGACGGGGACCAAGCCACCAGGTGGCCACCAGCAAAGCGATGACCGCCAGCGCCAGGGTGACCGGTGCGGCGTTACGAAGATGAGGCAGTAGCCAACGACCAATGAGTAAGGCTTTTCTCCACATGGTTTCCATTCCTGCGTTTGATGCGTGCGGGCGTTACGCCAGTCGTTCCAGTTGTTTGATCAGGCCGGGTTCCCAGTCTTCCAGAACCAGGCCACGGACCTGCCCCTGCAGGTCCTGAATCTGTTGCGCGGCCATGGCTTTCAGGCCGGTTTCTTTCAGCAGCTTGGCACTGGCCAGGCGCCAGTACAGACGTTCCCGGGGCTCCCGGGCATCGGCCAGGCCTTGTTCAAGCAGCTCCAGTGCCGCCGGCAGTTTGCTCTGCCTTGCCAGTTCCACCGCGCTGTCCAGCGCCTGCTCCCAGGGGTTGGCGCCACCGCCGTTGCCTTTGACCGTCGCCGGTGCGGTGTGCATCCAGTCCGCGGCATCGTCACTGAGAAAGGCGGTGCCGTCATTGAAGGTCAGCTCTGCCAGTTCCGGCAGCCTTTCCACAAAGGCTTTCAGGGCTTCCCGGATGGCTTCGGCGCAATCGCTATGGCCCAACGCCATCGCCGCCCGGGCACTGAGCCAGTGGCCATCCAGCCAGAACGGGCTGACCGACAGGCTTTGTTCGATGCGCTGCCAGAGTTCGTTATCCGGGGTTTTATCCAGACTTTCCTTGTACTCTGCCACCCGGTCTGCACTCACAGCAGCCAGGTCTGTTCGCTTGCCATCCCGGGTGGGCGGCAGGCTGGTGATGCTTTGCCAGATGGCATGGCGGCGCATCTGGTAACCCAAGGGGTTGTCCGGCTCAGTGCCGGTGAGCAGCTCAGCCACTTTCAGCAGGCTCTGGCGGGTTGCCCGCTCATTACTCGGGTCCAGGGTCAGGTCGCCCAGTGAGGCGCTTGCGGGAGTCGTTGTCGCCGGCCTGTTCGGTGCCGCCGCTGCCGGCTGGCTCGGGGCGGCTTGCGACTCCCCGGCACTGGCCTGGCTGCCCGGCTGGTCTGGTTTGGGCAGTTTCTCTGCCGCCCGCTTCAGATCAAACAGGGCGTCACCCGGCAGGTCTTTGGCTTTGGCCTGGTCATCCAGCTTGTCGATCAGGTCCAGGCAGTACTGACGGCCATCACCCACGCTGGCATCAAAATTCAGGCTCTCCACACCTTTGAGGGCGCGTTGCAGCATCTGGGTAAACAGCATTTTTCGGGCACGCTGGCCCTTGGCGCCGGGATAGGGCCAGGCGTTCTCCCACCAGCCATCCAACACCCGATGCAACAGGTACAGTGACAAGGCAAAGCGTTCGCCGTCGCCACTGCGCTGCAAGCTCAACATCAGGAAACCCAGCACCTTGATGTCTTTGCTGCGGTCTGCCAACAGCTTGAGGGCCTCGCTCTCAACCTTGTTCCAGTCGATGTCGTTATGAGCCAGAGAACCCACTTTCATCACTTCGTCTTCCAGGAACTCCAGGATCGGGTCCTCGGCCAGGCTGTCGCCGGTGCCGCTTTCCCCCGGAATCGCACCGAGTACCTGTTCAACGTATGGGTGTTGTTCAATAACCTGCATCGTTGCTCCCTTACCAGCCACAGGCCTGACGCAGTGGCCGGATCGCTTCTGCATAACCGGAAAGATCAAACAGCAAACCATCCAGCTCCTGGGCTTCGGCGTGAATGCGGACGTCCGGCTGCCCGACGATTTGCTGCACAATGCGGATTGCCGGCAAGCCCCGGCCGGCACTGATCACCAGGCCTTCATCCCGTACCCGCCAGTAGGCTCGCTCGGGCCCCAATGCCACCTCCACCCGCTCCCGGTTGATGGGCTCCGGTAGCATGACGGTCAGCTCGGTGATGTTGTTGTGACACTGCAGCGCCAGCACCGGTCGTGGCGGTTGAACCCCTAATGCAGAGACAGTGACCAGGTGGCCAGCTGCCGCACCGGTATCCCGATAGGTCACCCCGGATGCATCCTCACCACTGGCCTGGGCAAAGGCCCGGCGCCAGCGTTCGGACTGGTTGACCTCCGGCACCCGCCGACCCTGCTCGTAACGGGCCAGTGGGGTAGCGAACACCTCATCAAAGCAGGCCAGCCGGTCGAGCCGGTTGGCTTCGGCCGTGCAGGCCTCGGCTTCCGCCAGGCGTGTATCGGCGAGCGTGACGGTGCCGGCCAGCAGCATGGCCAGGCCGAACAGCCCGGGTTGGATTCGGTCTTTCAGGGTCATACGTCAGTTACCTGATACTTCAGACATTTATGAGCCAGGGTACGTTTGGGCAGGCCCAGGCTTTCAGCGGCCTGGGCACGGTTGCCGCCGTACTGGCGCAGTCGTTCACGAATAATGGCGGCCTCGAAGGCCTGGGCGGCGGCTTTCAGGTCACGGATGTCATCCGCCACCGGAACCCCCACCATGGTTTTCGGTTCAACACGGGCATCCATGGCTGGGCCTGAATCGGCAAACAGATCATCCAGGCGTAACACTTCCGGCTGGATATCATCGCCGGCGGGAGTTTGCAGGCAGGCCAGCTCCACGATGTTGCGCAGTTCCCGCACGTTGCCGGGAAAGTTGTAACCGCCCAGGGTGTGCAGCGCGTGGCTGCTGATACCCAATGGCCCACTGCCTTCGCGTTCGGTGTACAGGCGAATGAAGTGCCGGCTCAGGGCTTCCAGATCTTCCGTGCGTTCGCGCAGCGGAATAACCCGCAATGGAAACTGGCTGAGGCGATAGAACAGGTCACGGCGGAAACGGCCGTCTTCGATGCCTTCCTGCAGGGGTTGGTGGGTAGCCGCCACCAGCCGGAAGTCGGAGTGCTGTTCATCCCGGGCGCCCAGGGGGCGGAACTGGCGGCTTTCCAGTACCCGCAGCAGCTTGGATTGCAGGGCCATGGGCATATCGCCGATTTCATCCAGGAACAGGGTGCCGCCATTGGCCTGTGCCAGCAGGCCTTCTTTGGCCTGGTCCGCGCCGGAGAAGGCGCCTTTGGTATGGCCGAACAGTTCGCTTTCCAGCAGGGTGTCCGGGATGGCAGCGCAGTTGACCACCACCATGGGGCCATTCGCCCGGTCGGACATGTCGTGGATGCCCCGGGCGACCACGTCTTTGCCGCAGCCGGTCTCGCCCTGGATCAGCACGGACAGCTGGCTGCCGGCGGCACGCACCACCTGGGCCCGGAGGTTGACCATGGCTTCGGAGTTGCCGACCAGGGTGTGGGCCAGTTGCTCACAGCGCTGGCGCAGGGTTTCGGCGTCGTGCAGGTGGTCCAGGGAGCGCTTGAGCATGCGCCGCTGCCAGACCTGGTCGCGGGTTTGCAGTTGGCTGATCCACTGATGCACCAACAGTTGTTTGATGCCGGCATACAGGGGCTGGCCGACGATGCCTTGCCAGTCGGGGTGGTCGCCGCAGAGAACGAGGATGCCGAGGGTGCGGCCGTCTTCACCGGCGAGGGGTTCAAGCCAGAGGCTTCTGGGGCGGTCGCTGGCGTCGAACAGGGTCTGGAAGCCGGGGTGGTCCAGGCGGTAGCTTGCGGCCCGGGTAAGCTCTCTGGGCTGGCCGGTTTGCAGTACATGGGCAAACGGGTGGCTGAAGTCGCCGCAGTCGAATTCGCTGGTGTCGCCCAGTTGGCCACAGTGGAGGGTTCGGCCGCTGAGGTCGAGTTCGAGGGCCCAGCATTTGGTGAGGCCGAAGGCTTTTTGGAGCTGGCTGGTGGCGGTGTTCAGCAACGCAGGCAGGGTGTCCTGTTTGATGAGTGCCACCGCCAGGTCTATGCCGGTGTGCAGTTCCTTCTGCATTCTTCCCATGCTTTCATTCCCAGAATAATGACTTAGGAGGTCGTCGCCCGCGCATCCTGCGGGGTGGCTTTCCAAAACACGCTGTGAATACATCCTTGTACGCTCCGCTCCGCCATCCATGGCTCCGCAGGGTTTTGGAAAGCCACCCCGCAGGCTACGCTCCGTTCGAGTTAGATGTCAGTCAACTATGCCTGTGAACTTGTTGTCGCTCACACCCAAGGTGACCTTGGTCACCGGCTCTCTTGCCGCCAGTTTTTCCAGCAGCGCCAGCGACACCGGTGGCAACAGCTCGCCTTCGATGATCGACTCCAGCATCCTTGCGCCGTTTTCACTTCTGGTGGCGCGGCTGCGGATGGCTTCTACCAGGCCGTCTTCCAGTTCCACGTCGGTGTGGTAACGGGCTTTGATCTGGTCGGCCAGGCGCTGGAGTTTGTCGCCGACGATGCGATTAAGGGTGTCTTCTCCCAGCGGCAGGTAGGGCACCACTTCCATTCGCGCCAGCAATGCGGGTTTGAAGAAGTTGGCCAGTTCCGGGTACAGGGCTTCTTCGATCTTTTCCGGTGCTTCGGCGTGGTTGACGATGGTCTGATAGCCGAGGTTGGAGGTGAGGAAGAAGACGACGTTCTTGCAGTCGATCAACCGCCCCTCGCCGTCCGCCAGTTCGCCTTTATCGAAGGCCTGGTAGAACAGGTTGAGGACTTCCGGGTGGGCTTTTTCGACTTCGTCGAGTAGGACCACGGAATAGGGTTTCTGGCGGATGGCTTCAGTGAGGATGCCGCCTTCGCCGAAGCCGACGTAGCCTGGGGGTGAACCGATCAGACGGGAGACGGTGTGCTTCTCCTGGTATTCGGACATGTTGATGGTGGTGAGGAACTGGCGGCCGCCGTAGAGCAGTTCGGCCAGTTGCACCACGGTTTCGGTTTTGCCAACGCCGCTGGGGCCTACCAGCAGGAAGGCGCCCATGGGGCGGCCGGGCCGGCGCAGGTCGGCACGGGCGGTGAGCAGGTGCTGGTGCAGGCAGTCGATGGCGGTGCCCTGGCCTTTGATGTGGGCCTGCAGATACGCCGGCAAGTGGGTGATTTTCTCCAGCTCGTCGGTGGTCATGCGGTTGACAGGAATGCCTGTCCAGTCGGCGATGACCTCGGCCACCTGGCGGGCATCAACGCGGGCATGCACCAGTGGTTCATCAGCTTGCAGCTCGGCCAGCTCCTGTTCGATGGCGGCGGCTTCGCTTTTCAGGTCCGGGCGTTCTTCGTGCTCGGTCTCGGCCAACTCAACAGCAGCGTCATCGGCGGTTTCGGCTTCGGCATCGCCCAGCAGCAATTGTTCGCGGATGTCGACCAGTCGGGCCACCAGGTCGCGCTGGTCGTTCCAGCTTTGTTCCAGGGCTTCGGATTCAGCGGTCAGGTCAGCAATCTGCTTCTCCAGCGCCTGTTCACGTTCGGCGTCGACGTTCTGGCCCAGGGTGTGTTCCCGACTAAGCAGATCCTGCTCCATGGCCAGTTGGTGCAACTCGCTGCGCACGTGGCTGAGACGGCGCGGCGGTGTGCTCAGGTTCAGACTGACCCGGGCGCAGGCGGTGTCCAGTACGTCGATGGCTTTGTCCGGCAGCTGGCGGCCGGCCAGGTAACGGGCGGACATTTCCGAGGCGGCTTTCAGGGCACTGTCGGCGACCAGTACCTGATGGGCTTTTTCGTAGACGGTGCGCAGGCCACGGAGGATGTGGACGGCTTCGCCCGGGGTCGGCTCGTCCAGGGCGACCGGCTGGAAGCGGCGGCTCAAGGCCGGGTCTTTTTCGAAGTATTTCTTGTATTCGCGCCAGGTGGTGGCGGCGATGGTGCGCAGCTCGCCCCGGGCCAATGCCGGTTTCAACAGGTTGGCGGCATCAGAGCCGCCTTCGCTGTTGCCGGCACCAATCAGGGTGTGGGCTTCGTCGATGAACAGGATGATTGGCGTAACAGAACCTTTAACGGCTTCGATCACGCCCTTCAGGCGCTTCTCGAATTCGCCTTTGACCGAGGCACCGGCCTGCAAGGCGCCCATGTCCAGGGTCCAGAGTTCAACAGTTTTCAGGCGGTCCGGTACGTCGCCATTAACAATGCGCAGGGCCAAACCTTCCACCAGGGCGCTTTTGCCCACGCCGGCATCACCCACCACAATAGGGTTGTTCTTGCGGCGGCGGCAGAGGATGTCGATCATCTGGTCGATTTCGGCATCCCGGCACACCACCGGGTCCAGCTTTTCTTCCCGGGCCAGCTTGGTAAAGTCGGTGGCGTAACGTTTGAGCGGGTCCATATCGGCTTCGACGGCGGGCCTGGTGGCGCCGTTCTGGCTCAGCTGCGGGCGCTCGACGGAACCTTCGGTGAGGCGGTCGAACTGTTTGCGCAGCTGTTCCCGGTTGATGTCCACCAGGGCCTGGGCCACCCGGGGCATCAGGTAGCGGTCAGCGTTCATCAGCAGGGCCAGGAACACGGCGCCGGAGCGCAGTTCGGTGTGGCCCAGCTCGGTGGAGGCCAGCAGCCAGGCGTCCTGCATCAGCTCTACCAACAGTGGCGAGAACGAAGGGTAAGGCTCGGCGGTCTGCGGCTCGCCGTTCAGGCTGTCGCCCACCAGTGGCTGCAGTTGCTGATGATTGATGCCGGTGTGTTCCAGAATCTGGCGCACGTCAGAGAACGGCGTTTCCAGCAGTTTGAACAGCAAATGGGCCGGGGTAATCTCGGCGCCCTGGCGGCTGATGCAAAGGGCGGCGGAGGCTTCCAGGGCCTGGCGTGAAATGTCGTTGAGGCGCCCGATCAGCGCCGGCAGTTCTACCCGAATCACAGTGATGTCCTTATTTCGGTAGTTGGTCCAGTACGCTGAGCACATCCCTGATGCGTTCGTTCAGCGCGACGTTGTACAAGTGGTAAATGCCCGCCATGGCAGCAATAAACAGGCCGCCGATACCCCATAGGGGCAGGCCGCTGCGCAGCCGGTTGCGGGCCGGAGCTACGTTCTCCGTGGCATCCGCCAGCGGCTGCGGGTCCCGGTCGGCGCGCAGTTCACGGAGTTGCTCATAGAGGCCGCGAACAATCCGATCGTACTCATCCCGGCCGTTCTCCATGACCTTGTAACGGCCTTCAAATCCCAGGCACAGGCACAGGTAAATGAAGCCCAGCATATCCCGGTAGCGGGTCGGCTCCTTCTCCATACGGGCGAGGATGGCAAACACTTTCTCCCCACCCCAGGTTTCGTTGTGGAAGCGGGACAGCAAAGAGTGCTGGGACCACACGCTGTGGGCGCCCCAGTCGGTACCCAGCACAGCTTCGTCGATAAACGCGCAGAGCACGTAGCGATAGGCCACCACCGTCGGGCGCTCATAGCCCTGCTCGATCAGCTCCCGGTCGATGGCCGCCACCTCGTCGACCACCTGCTGGTACAGGGTTTCCACGTCCCGGAAATCCGCCAGCCGGCGTACCCGGATCACCAGGCCCAGCAGTGGCGTGGCGGCGTCGATCAGGCGGTTTTCTTCCAGCCCTCGCAGCTGGAAGCCGGCGTTGTCGAATTCGGTTCGGGAGCCGCTGTTGCCGGCGTCCGCAAACAGAAGGTCACTGAATGCACTGTCACCCGAATCCCTGGTGTTGTCTGGTCTGTCCATTACCGGTGCATCTGCCATGGTTTAGCTCCTGATTGCCCAGAATTGCATTTCCAGCCCGGGGAAGCTGCCGGCCACGTGGAAGGCAAAGCCACTGGCGTTGTCGAGCATTTGCCAGGCCTGGCTCTGGTCGTCGAGCCGGAAGTAGACAAAGCCGGCGTGGTACGGCAGCTGGCGCGGCGCCACCGGCAGGGCCGACAACGGAATACCCGGCAACTGCAGGCTGATGAGGTCGCGAATCTTCTCCACCGACGCCACTTTGCACTGCTGGGTGAATTGCTTGCGCAGGTCGTCCAGCGGCATGTCGGCCTTCACCGCCAGGATGAATTCGGCATCCTTGATGATCTGTCCATCCTGCACCGGTGCCACGGTCAGGCCGTACTGGCGCTGCTGCAGCGTGATCGACAGGGCTCTCGGTTCCAGTACGGTACTCAGGGCCTGACGCAGCACTTGCATCAGCGGGCTGAAGCAGGCTTCCGGCAGGTCGTGGTCATAGGGCGTAAATTCCTTGGGCAGCCGGCTTTCGTCGGTAAAGGTCACCAGCTCGCCACACAGTTCCAGCAGGGCTTCGTAAAGGCGCTCCGGATGCAGCTGGCGCAGCCGGGCCAGGTGCATGAATTTCGGGTGCGCCCGGTTCAGCATCTGCAGCAGCATGAAGTCAGACACATCCGCCACACCGCCCTGCCCTGGCGCACCTACGCGCTCGGCGATGTTGCGGGCCCGCTCCTGCATCAGGCCAGCCATCTCACCAACGAACCGCTGCAAGCGCGGGGCTGAACGGACGCTGAGCATGGTGGGCAGGAAGTTGGGGTCCATCACCAGGCTGCCATCCGGGCGTTTTTCCAGAATCCGGCCGATGGCCACCGAAGCATAGGCACTGCGATCGTCCCGCTCCAGCATCAGGCGCGGCGCAACCCGGCCCACATCAATGCTGTGGGCGTCGCCATCAATGGAATGCAGATCCCGGATTTCCACGGTCTGGGCACGGAACCGCCCGGCTACCGGGGCATCCGGCCACTCCACTTCCGCCAGGGTGTCACTGCCCAGCGGCAGCGCCAGATACACCACTTGGTTGGCCACCGACGCATCGGTGATTTCCAGGGGCTCCGGCATCACATCGTCCTGGGGCAGATTGAACCGGGTACCGTCCGGAAACAGTCCGGAAGCCCGCACCAGGCCAACCCGGCCAAAGCTCAGGTACTCGGCGTTCAGCTCCAGATCACTGAAGCCATACAGGTAGTCCGAGACCGCCAGCGCCCGCTCGTTGATCTGGTGTTCCAGATATCGTTGCTGCTGCTGGAAGTGCTGGGGCTTGATAAACAGCCCGTCACTCCAGACGACTCGATTGGTAGCTGCCATCAGGTATCTTCCGAACGTCTGAGTTGTACTTCCCGCTCACGCAGGTTGACCAGCAGGTGGTAGGTGTCGCCGATCGGATCCACCCGGATGACCTTTTTCCACTGGGACAGGTTCGGGTAGGCATAGAAGGCGATAACGCCGATAAACCGGGTGTCCTTGCTGATCTCGAACGGTGCCACGTACTTGAATTGGCCCGGTATCAGGGTGTAGTCGCTGTGGTCCACGTAGTTACGGCCCAGGGACTTTTTCAGGTCGTTCAACAGTTGATCAAAATCGCCGGCCATCAGCAGGGAGCTGTCCCGCAGCTCGATGATCTGATAGGCAATCGGCGTGGGCGCCAGGGATTCGTTGGGGTTAACATCCGGCTCAGCGAGCATGGTCAGCGCCACCTTGCTGGGCAACTCTTCCGGATAGCCCACGGGAATATCGGGATCCCACAACACCTTGGCGGTTTTGGTCACCGCGTTGTACGGGGTGCTGCACCCCACCATTAGCATGACAATAGCCAGCAAGCTCCATTTGCAGTACTTCATGAAAGGCTCTCCCTCTGTAATTGGCGCAAGTGTTGGTCGTAGGCCTGGTCGAACACCTCCTGGAAGAGGCGTTCAAATCCCTGCTGACGACTGGATCTGAGTTCCTGGTAATAGTGTTGGTACATGTTCCAGGCCCAACGGCCTTCGTCTTCGTTGTCTTGCAGGCCACGGCGGTAACCGTGGAACCGGCGCAACAGGGCCTCCGGTGAGAAGGCATAAAGAATTGCTTCCAGGGCTTCCCGAATGGCTTCGCGAGTGGCCTGCTGGTGATGGTTCAGGCTCTCCAGGCTTTCCCGAACCGCAGCCGGGGCAGACAGGTGAACCGGGCTGCGCTCGGCGGCAAACAGGGTCTGCACGGTGCCGGTGTAGTCGTCACCCAAGCGCAACGGGTTGTCTTCAATCGGCTGCAGGCGGGTGCGCAGGGCACGGTGCCGTGAATCTTCACCCTGATGCAGGGCCAGCAGGCCTTCGACCGTGGCTTTCAGGGTCTGTCCGGCTTCCTCCAGGAACAGACGCATTTCATCGCTGTCGGCAAAATCGAGGTCGGCTTCCATACCACGCATCAGGGGGGCACCGCTGATGTGTTGCCGGCTGGTGTCTTTGGCTGCCCGGCTGTGTTCCCTGAACTCTGACATTCCCTGTCGCTCCTGTGTGTCGTGCCCGTGCTTGCGGGCGTTACGGTTCATCGGCAGGCCCATGGCCACATCCCGGTTTTCCCGGTATTCATCGCTGACCTCGGCCGAGCGGGCAAACCAGGACTGATCACTGGCCAACAGTTCGGGGGCTTCTTCCGCAGGCGGACGCACCGTTTTCTGCCAGGGCGCCAGCGGGTCGTCACTGACCGGCTCACCGGCCGGCGTGTGCAGTCCCTCGAGGGGTTCCCGCCCATCCGGCATCCTCTGACCGATGTCTGCCCGCAACAGTGACTCTTCTTCCACATCCACCAGCTGCCGGTCCTGCCCGGAGCCTTCTTCCAGCTCTGCTCGGTCAACCGCGTCACCGTTCAGCTCTGCCCGCATCCGGTAACGGCCGATGGTGAGGGTGTCACCATGATTCAGCCGCGCCCTGCGGCCCCGGCCCACAGGCTGGCTGCTGCTGTTGATGTAGGTGCGGCCACTGCGGTCAATCAGGCAGAAGCCACCATCCAGGAAGCGAACCTCGGCATGGCCGGCTACGGCGCCGGTGCGATGGGGCGACAACCGCCAGGTGTCGTTGGCCGCCGTGCCAATCGACCCGCCACCGGTACCAAAACTGTGTTCAATGCTGGCACCACCACCGGTTTCGGTCGGGTTGATGATCACCAGGGTTAATGCTGCTGTCCGGTTTGACACCTGTCTGGCTCCTTGCCTTATCGTCGTATCTGGATGCGCACCGCCGGGCGTTCACGGGCCCGGTCCGGTGTCACAAAGGAATTCCAGCCCAGGCGCACATCCTCACCCAGCTGCATGGGCCGGATATCCTTGGGCCGCATTTGCAGCTCCAGGTCGTAGGCCAGTTGCTCCCGGGTGGTGAATTCCACCAGCTTCACCAGTCGCTCATGGTCCCGGCCGTTGGGCAGGAAATCCGCAAAGCGCTGCCGGCTCAGGTTGCGCAGGCGCAGGATGAACTTGCCGCTGCGGTCCCGGATGCTGGAGCCAACCAGGGTGTCCTGGCCCAGGCTGGCATTGGCCTGGCCCAACCGCGTTTGCTGGTCTTGCCCGATGGCCACCTTGCGCAACACCCACTGCTCGATGCTGACGTCTTCCAGGTCGAAACAGTGTGCGACAATGCCACTGACCACTTCCGGCGACCGGCTGCGGCCCGCCATCTGGCCGGCGTAGGCCAACATCTTGGACCAGTTGACCGGCGTGGCTTCCCGCAGGCGGCTGTCACCCAGGCCGACCAGGGAAAACACCAGCTCGGAAAAACCGTCGCTGGCGCCGGGCTGAAACCGCACGTAGTACCGGTACTTGCGCCAGGCCCGGTGGAACAGGGTGACCAGCCGGTGATTGAAAAAATCCAGAAAGTGCCGGCGCACCCCCAGGTTCTGCCCCGCTTCCCAGGCCAGATCCTCCAGGTAGTAACCAGGCAGCGGCGACTGGGAGCCGTGCAGGCCCAGAAAGCTCACTTCCATCTGGTAAGGCGCGTGCTCATGTTCCGGCGACAGGGCAGAGACCACATCGCTGCCCGGAAAGCCCAGGCCGGCCGAGGCCGAAAACCGGATACGCTCCTGCCGGGGCTCGCCACTGCCGGAGCTCTCCAGATCATCACCATGGTGCCGGTGAATCAGATCCACCAGCTGGAAAAAACTGTAACGCCGCGCGTTGCCGAGGACAGGTTCCAGCCCGGCTACATCAGCGGCTGCTGACCTTGCTGTAACGTCCATGTATACCGTTCCTGATTGTCTGTATTCACCACTTCCAGCTGGTGAAAGGCATTGATACTCGCGTATAGCGCAAAAAACTGACTCAGTACCGTGCCGAACAGGTACAGATCCCCTTCACTGCCGAAATTCTGCTGATCCAGCTTCAGCACCGAACGAATGCCACGCACCGGCAAGCCGCGAACCATGCGGTCCACCGGCTGAGTGGTGATCTCACTGATGCCCGCCAACCGTTTCTGGGACACCCGCTCGGCCTGCCGGTCAACCAGCGCACGGAAGTCGTATACCCGCAGCACGGTGCGCAAGGCATCCACATCCAGCATCGACAGATAGTTCAGGGACAGATTGGAAATCAGCGTCCACAACAGGCTGCCGTCCAGCGTTGGCCGCAGCGTGGCCGTGGGCCGGGTAATGTTGCTGAACGAGGCAAACGCCGGCGTGGTCTCGGTGGCCATGCAGATCTCGCCCACCGCCAGCTGCTGGGGCAGTTGCCGGTTGGTGCAGGTCAGTGTCAGGGACACAGCTTCCTGGCGGTTCATGCATTCGGATTCGTCGCCCCGGACAAACGAGATGTAGTGATCAAAGCCATCACCGCGAACGCTTTCACGGGTCCGCACCCGGTAATACAGCGCCGTGCGGCCACGGTCCCGCTCCACCTCGTGCTGGAAACTCTCGAACGCGGTGTACAGCCGCGGCTCCCCCCGCCCGGAACGCCCCTCCAGCCAGCCTTCCACCTGTTCGATACTGAACACTTCAAAGTGCTCCGGACAGCGGCTGGAGGGCGAAATACGGTACTCGGTCTGCCGGCCGTTCAAATCCACCGGCTCCCCTTCGTGGCTGAACAGATTCACCGCCGGCGTGCAGTAGAGCTGCATGGAGTCCCGGGTAACCCGGACATCCGGCGGCAGAATCCGGCTGAAATGGAAACGCAGGCTGATCTCATCCGCCTGCACCGCCGGCAATCGTGACTTGAGGCCGGCGATATCGATAAACCGGAAGGCCTCGGGAAAGCTCAGGTATTCCTGGATGATGCGGTACCCGGCGTAGGCATTCTTCGGATACGGCAAAATCGCTTCATCGGCGGCAAAACCCACCGGCTGCAACAGCGACGACGGCAGGTTGTAAACATTGTCGCCGACTACCAGTTCCATGCGGGTGAGGTAGTGGTTCAGCCACAGGTACAGGGTTTCGGCGGTGTGGTTATCACCCCCCAGATAAAACCGCAGGCTTTCCAGGCCCAGGGCATTCAACGGCTGGTCTGTGTGCAGTCCGAGGTCGACGGTGACCGAAGACACTTCCCGGGAATGCTCGGCATGGGCATCGGCCACGCTGACCGGGAAGATATCGACCGCCCGGCAGGTACGGAACCGGCACTGGGTTTGGCGGCTGGCCTCACCCAAGGGGCGGCTTTTGATTTCAGTATGGCGCTCAACGGTTTGCCGCTCGCTGATGGCATGCAGTTGCGGGTCGAATCGCATGATGGTGCAGCTGGGTACTGGCCGCAGGTAGTTGGGCCAGAGCATGTTCAGCAGGGAATGAGTCAGCTCCGGAAACTCGTCCTCAACCTTTTCCCGCAACTTGCCGGTCAGAAAGGCAAAACCTTCCAGCAACCGCTCCACATCCGGGTCGGTGCTTTGTTCGGACAAAAAACGGGTAAGCTGCGGATGTGCCTCGGCAAATTCCCTGCCTTGCAACCGCAGAAAGCTCAACTCATCCCTGTAGAACCTGTTCAACTTCATAGATACTGCACCTTATCTGGCTCCGAGCAAGGGTGTGGTTGGTCTTTCCAAAAGACGCTCAAGCCCGTCCGTGGGACGCTTGGGCTCCGCCATCCATGGCTCCGCACACTTTTGGAAAGACCAACCACACCCTCGCTCTCATCCTTGCCTTCAAAACCTTTCGGATTTCTTGCACCCATGTCTGCAGGAGGGGGCGGGGATGCTTTTCTGCCGGGAAAAAAGATGTCTGAGCGAAGCGAGTTGTTTTTTCCCAGAAGAAAAGCATCCCCGTCCCCTCCAAACTCCAATGTCCGCCCAACACCAGGCAGCCCCTAAACTCAGATAACCCGGTAATAGCGCTTATCATCGAGAACCAGATCGATAGTCGTCCGGTCATCAGCACCGGCTACCTGTAGGTAAACGGTCACCTGAAACTTCAACTGCAGCGGGTCCGGGCCCGGCGGCAACGCCACCACATCCACCCGCTTGACCCGCGGCTCAAACTTCTCGATGCACTGACGAATCGCCCCGCGAATCTGGATGCTCAAATCCTGAGTACCCAAAGTGGCATCGTTGAAATCCAGCAATCCGAGGTCCGGTACGCTGGCACTGTTGCCCGGATGGGCATTCAGCAGGCGTACCAGGTGGCGCTTGATGGATTCCACCACATGGGTCACTTCACCCATGCTCTGCCCCGCCGGGGCGGCGGCCTGTTCGAGTCGTTCAAACAGGCTGCCGGTATTGCGAACGCCGTCAGTGCCAGTGGCGCCGAACATGGATTAATCCTTGTCCAGACGGCCGACCAGCGAGAGTTCGAAGTTGGCACCCATGTACTTGAAGTGCGGGCGCACGGCCAGGGAGACCTGGTACCAGCCCGGATCGCCTTCCACTTCCGACACTTCTACCTTGGCGGCACGCAACGGGCGGCGGCTGCGGACTTCGGCGGGCGGGTTTTCCTGGTCGGCTACGTACTGGCGAATCCAGGTGTTCAGTTCCCGCTCCAGATCCTGGCGTTCTTTCCAGGAGCCGATCTGCTCACGCTGCAGCACTTTGATGTAGTGGGCCAGGCGGTTCACGATCATCATGTAGGGCAGCTGGGTACCCAACTTGTAGTTGGTTTCCGCTTCCTTGCCTTCCTTGGTGTTCGGGAACTGCTTGGGTTTTTGCACCGAGTTGGCGGAGAAGAACGCAGCGTTGTCACTGCCTTTGCGCATGGTCAGGGCGATGAAGCCCTCTTCCGCCAGCTCGTATTCCCGGCGGTCGGTGATCAGCACTTCGGTGGGAATCTTGGCTTCCAGCTGGCCGAAGGACTCAAAGGTGTGCACCGGCAGGTCTTCCACCGCGCCACCGCTTTGCGGGCCGATGATGTTCGGGCACCAGCGGTACTTGGCGAAGCTCTCGGTCAGGCGGGTAGCCAAAAGATAGGCGGTGTTGCCCCACAGGTAGTGCTCGTGGTCGCCGGAGACTTCTTCCTTGTAGTTGAAGCTGCGCACCGGGTTCTCGGTGGGGTCGTAGGGTACCCGCAGCAGGAAGCGCGGTGCGGTCAGGCCCAGGTAACGAGCGTCTTCGGATTCCCGAAGGGAGCGCCACTTGGCGTATTTCGGGCCTTCGAAGACGGCGCTCAACTCCTTGATCGCCGGCAGTTCCTGATAGCTGTCGACACCAAAGAACGACGGCGCAACAGAGGACAGGAATGGCGCGTGGGACATGGCACCCACGGACGACACGTACTGCAGCAGTTTCATGTCGGGCGTTGATGGGCTGAAGGCGTAGTTGCCGACAATGGCGCCCACCGGCTCACCACCGAACTGGCCGTATTCTGCGGCATAGATGTGCTTGTAGAAGCCGGTCTGGGTAACGTCCGGTGCAAACTCGAAGTCTTCCAGCAACTCCTGCTTCGTGGCGTGCAGGATATCGACTTTGATGTTCTCGCGGAATTCAGTGCGGTCGACCATCAGCTTCAGGCCGCGCCAGGACGATTCCAGTTCCTGCAGCTTGGGTGCGTGCAGGATTTCATCCATCTGGGCGCTGATCTTGCGGTCCAGCTCGACCACCATCTGGTCCACCAGGGCCTTATTGACCGGCTGGCCTTTTTCGTCGCTTTTCAGCAAGTTGGCGATAAACGTAGCTACCCCTTTACGGGCAACATCGTAACCTTCGTCGGCCGGCGCCATACGGCTATTGGCCATGACCTGGTCCAGCAAGGACCCTTCTGCTACGGATTCGGAGGCAGCAGATTGCTGCACAGCAGTATCAGACATACCACATCCCTTCAGTACGTGATTGATAATCGGTGTTGGTTACCGGATTCCGGTGGTGCGCTTACTCGCCGCCTTCGGTGGCCAGTTCGAGCTCGGCCAGCAGTTTTTCCCGGGCGCTGTCGTTGTCCAGCAGTTCCTGCAGCTTGGAACGGAACGAGGGCACGTTGCCCAGCGGGCCCTTGAGGGCAACCAGGGCTTCACGCAGCTCGATCAGTTTTTTCAGCTCGGGTACCTGGCGGGCAATGCTGTCCGGAGAAAAGTCGTCCAAACCCTGGAATTCCAGATTGACCGGCAGGTCATCGGCATTCTCTTCGAGCTTGTTGGAGACCGAGGTAGACAAGGTCAGACCGGCTTCCTTCATGACAGAACGGAAGTTGTTCTTGTCAACGGAAATGGCTTTGCGGTCTTCGATGGGGGTTTCTTCAGCATGACCCTTGAAATCGCCAACCACAAACATCTTCAGCGGCAGCTCGGTTTCAGCCTGCTGATCGCCGGTGGCGGGGACATACTTGATATTGATGCGCTCTTTCGGCGCGACGGAACCGTCTTTGGCAGACATGGCGTGCTCCCTGTGCAATTCATTTGCAGTGTCGTTCAGTCCTTGATGCCTGCCGTCCTGGCAGACAACGCGTCAAACTGTACACAGGTGACCTGGCATTCTCAAGCAAAAACTGGCCAGCAATGGCCCAAACTGTGCTGTCGGGCAAACTTTTGCCAGATAGCCCTGTTGCCGGACCGAATGCAGTTTCAGTCAATGACGGCACTCCCGGCCGGGGCTATACTCGCCCTATCCTTCGAGGAGACAACCATTTACACCAAGGAGACACACCATGAGTGACCTGAAGGCCAAGTTTGACGAAGCGGTCAACTATATCCAGAACGCCGAAGGCGATTTCAAACCGTCCAACGAGCTGAAGCTGGAGTTCTATGCCCTGTACAAGCAAGCCACCGCAGGCGACGTATCCGGCAAGCGCCCGGGTATGATGGACTTTGTAGGCCGCGCCAAATACGACGCCTGGGAGAAGCTGAAAGGCACGTCCAGCGATCAGGCCATGCAGCAGTACATCGATAAACTCGAATCACTGAAGTGATTCCCGGGGCTGTGTCTGCCAGCCAGGCGGGCGCAGCCCTGAACCGCAGGAAAACTCTGCCTTCGGTTTTGCGCCGTTCAAACGTTTGTCATATGATGCGCGCAACATAACAACAACAAGCTTTCCGAAGAGTACACACCATGGATATTACCCAGGCGCTCGAGCAGTCACGGCCCGGTATGGTCGGCGATGTAAAGGCCGCCATCCGCAAACGCCAGCTGAATCAGCGGGCCGAGCAAACCTACCTGCACTGGATCAGCCGCTTTGTGCTGTTTCACGACCTCAAGAACCCGGACAACATGGCGGAAGAGGATCAGCGGCAGTTTCTGGATTACCTGAGCAACAAGATCCGCGTCTCTCGGGCGAGGCTTAACCAGGCCACCCAGGCGTTGACCTTCTTTTACGAGGATGTACTTGGCAAGACGGCCACCCCGAACGCAGCAGTGGCCTGAACGGGCTCGAAGTGGCGCCGGGGGAATCAGCGCCCGGTCATATTGACGTTCAGAGTATCGTAGGTGCGATTCTCCGGTGGCCGAATCGAGTAGGTGTTGCTGTGGGTCTGGCCCGGGATGAGCTTGGGATTGCTGAACCGGATATCCACCGGAATTTCGGAGCGCCCGAGATCGGTGCGGCTGTCTCTGGGCTGCAACGCCAGAGGATCAAGATAGAAATCGTCGTCACTGGCAGTTTGCACGGGAACGCCTGCGGCCGGCGCTTCCAGCCCGCCCTCAATGACCGTATTGGCCAGGGTTTCCTCTTCGATGGAGTGGAATGGAATGGTATCAATGGTTGAGCGCTGCTCCAGTTCAAACGCCGGTGCCCTGTTGCTGGCGCTTTGCCCCTGAGCGCTGGCAGACATCAGCCCCAGTGATAGCACCACGGTAACCATGGCGACCAGGCCTGCCCATTTTGAACCGGTGTGAGACTCTGACGAATTCATCGCATCAACCCTGAATGATCTTCCATTGCCCTTTCGGGTGACAATTTTTGATCAGTCTATCGCCATTGGTGACGCTTTGCTCAACCAAAAGACGATTCTGTGACGATTTTCACTTGCCAGTGTCTGCCGGCTGATACCGAATCCCGGTGATGACCACTGTCTTCCAGCCCTCCGGCGTTTTCACTGATACCTCATCGTCCAGATACTTGCCGATCAATGCCCTGGCAAGCGGGGCATTGATACTGAGATAGCCTTTGGCCAGGTCAAATTCATCCGCACCCACCAACCTGTAGGTCTGTTCGTCTCCGTCATCGTCCTCGATGGTAACCCAGGCCCCGAAAAATACCCGGCTTTGATCGTCCGGCAGCCGGTCGACCACGGTAAGTTCATCCAGGCGCTTGCTCAGGAACCTTACCCGCCGGTCGATTTCCCGTAGCTGCTTTTTGCCATAGATGTATTCAGCGTTCTCAGAGCGATCCCCCAAGGCGGCAGCCTCGCGCACGGCCTGGGTGACTTCGGGGCGCTTCACTTTCCACAGGTACTGCAACTCCTCCCGTAACGCCTGCTCGCCGTCCGGTGTAATATAGCGCGGCCTTGGAGCCATCGAACCTTCGGTCTTGCTCATCAGATCAGGGATTCCGGGTTAAACAGAAAATTCAGGGCAAAAAAAACCCCGTGGGTCACGGGGTATAAGGCTAGCGCTGTGCTGGAGGGAGAAGCAAGCAACTTTCTACCTGCTTCTGCATCTACAGTTTCCATTCTACTGAGCGGTCATTACCCGGCGGTGGCCACGGAATTACCTTTTCGCAAGGCTGAAACCTGGCTGATCGGCTGAAATTAGGTTGTACACTCTAGGCGCCGGAGATAGCGTGCGAGGTAATCAACACTGACTTTTCGTTTGGAGACAAATCCATGAACACCAAGAAACTCATGAACCTGGCCCTTGAAGGTGTCGATAGCCTGGGCTTTCGCCTGGACAGCCTGGGCATCACCAGCAAACTGAATCGCCACAACATCGCGGCCTTTCTGATGGCTGAGCAGAAGCATCTGGAAGGGGAGTGGGACAGCATTCAGGCCAAAGTGGACCGCCGTCGTTCGCAGTTTGAACACATCAGCGGTCTGGTTGAAGCTCGCGCTGGGGCACTGATCAGCCCAGTGGTAAGCCGTTTTCGAGCCAGCCAGTAATCCTCAGGCGTTACTGGTCTCGGTAGAGGACGGCCGATCACTCTGCGCCTCTCCTGCCTGTTCGACCGGGGCAGCTTTTATCCGTTTGCGGATGCCGGTATAGGCTGGCATCCGCACGGTCACCGTCAAGCCGGGTGATTCCTCACCCTCGTAGGTATCGCTGAGCTGAATCTGGCCCTGGTGAATCTCCGCTACCGCACTGACCAGGCTCAGGCCCAGGCCGTTGCCCGGCAGCGAACGACTCTTGCCCACCCGATAGAAGCGCTGAAAGACCTGGCCTTTCTCGTCATCCGGGATACCAATACCGGAGTCCTGCACTTCGAACACAGCGCCCGCGCCATCGCGACGAACCACCACCTGAATTAAGCCGTGCTCCGGCGTATATTTGATCGCATTGTCGATCAGGTTGCTGATCATCTGGAACAGCAGATCCCGATCACCCTCGATCATCACGTCCGGCTCAAGTGACTGGGCGAAGGATTGCTCTTTATCTTCCGCCAGGGCTTCGTATAGTTCGCAGGCATCACTGACCAGCTCGTCCAGAGACACCACTTTCATGTCCGCCGAATTGCCCCGGGTTTCCAGCCGGGCAATGCGCAGCAGAGCATTGAAGGTTGCCAGCAACTGGTCCGCCTCAGCCACTGCTCTGCCTACCTGTTCCCGGGCTTCGTCGTTATCCACGGCAATCAGGGTGTTCTCCAACTGGTTGCGCAAGCGTGTCAGCGGGGTGCGAAGGTCATGGGCAATGCTGTCTGACACATGGCGAATACCTTCCATCAGGTAAACAATGCGGTCGAGCATCTGGTTCAGGTTTTCTGCGAGCTGATCAAAATCGTCTTCGGTACCCCGGGTGGGTATACGCAGGGACAGGTGGCCATTCATGATTCGCCGGGACGTATTATTGATCACCTCGATTCGGCGCGTGGTGCCACGGCTCATCAAGAAGCCGCCCAACAGGGCCAGCGCCAGGGTAATCCCCATACCCCAGTTAATCGCCGTTTCGATCACCCGCTTGAGGTTGGTGAGTTCTTCAACATCCCGCCCCACCAGCAATTTCAAACCGCCCTGGACCTCAAAAATCCGGGCACGGGCAAGCCGCTCCGGCCCCTGCCAGCCCACGGAGGAATCCAGGGTAAAGTTGATCCAGCCGGTATCCGATGAGCGACTGCCCCCTGGCCAGGTTTCAATGTTACCGGCCAGCTTGAGGAAGTCGTCTGTGGTGAGCAGATAGATGGATTTGGCGTTCGGGTCCCGGGCGACCCGCTCACGGATGATGGTGATCAGTCCGTTCACGCCACGCCCCCGGTACTGTTCTGCCAGGCCGGCGATTTCCGCTTCGATGGTTTCATCGGTCTGGGCGGTCATGAAGCCGGCCGTGCGCCAGTAGATGAATGCCAGCAACAGGAATACCGATGTGGCAAACACCACCATGTACAGCAGGGCCAGTTGAAAAGAGGATGTCCTGAGCTGACTAAGCAGTTTCACGCAGCATATATCCCGCACCCCGAACCGTCTGCAGCAGGGGCGTGTCGAATTCCTTATCGATCTTGGCCCGCAGGCGGCTGATGTGCACGTCAATTACGTTGGTCTGGGGATCGAAGTGATAGTCCCAGACTTTCTCCAGCAGCATGGTCCGGGTGACTACCTGGCCGGCATTACGCATCAGGTATTCCAGCAGGCGGAATTCCCGGGGCTGGACATCAATGTTCTGTCCGGCACGCTTGACGGTCCTGGCCAGCAGATCCATTTCCAGGTCTGCCACCTTCAACACGGTTTCTGTTTCCGCCGCCTGCCGATTGCGTCGAATCAGTGATTCGATACGGGCCAGCAGTTCGGTAAATGAGAACGGTTTGGTGAGGTAGTCATCACCACCGCCACGCAGCCCTTCCACCCGGTCATCCACATCGCCCAGGGCGCTGAGAATGAGCACCGGGGTCTGGTTCCCCGTTGCCCGTACGGTCTTGATGATGGACAAACCATCCATGCCAGGCAGCATGCGATCCACAATCATGATGTCGTATTCTTCACTGGCCGCCATCATCATGCCTTCCTTGCCGTCGGCCGCATGATCCACCACGAAGTCGGATTCTCTCAGTCCCTTCAGCAGATAATTTGCCACATCCCGATCGTCTTCGATTACCAGCGCTTTCACCGGTGCTCCTCCTGATAGCGGATTACATTAACTCTTAGGGTACGAAGAACTCCGGAAACCAGCCAGTTACCATCTTGTAAGAGGGTGTCGCCTATGACGACGGTCAATTTGCCGACCGGAACCAGCTCAGAGTGTCCTCCGTTACCGACGATGGCCGGTATTCCGCACTCACCCAGCCCTGATAGCCCATTCGATCCAGCGCTGCGAAAACATTCGAAAAGTTAATCTCGCCGCTACCGGGCTCATGCCGGCCCGGATTATCGGCAAACTGGATGTGGCCAATCCACGGTAGCAGACACTCCATGGTACGAATCACATCGCCTTCCATAATCTGCATATGATAGACGTCATACTGCAACCGCACATTGTCGGCATCGAGTTCTTCAAGCAATGCCATCACCTTGCCCGTGGTGTCCAGCATGAACCCCGGCATATCCACCCGGCTGTTAATCGCCTCAAGGCACAGGGTCAGACCCGCGTCGGCAAAGCGATCAGCGGCATACTGCACGTTCGCCACCAGCGTCTCCCAGGCGATCTGCCCATCCAGATCTGCCGGCTTCAACCCTGCCAGGCAGTTCAGCTGCCGGTTGCCCAGCACCCGCGCATAGGTAATACCCTGATCCACCCCGGCACGAAACTCCTCAACCCGGTCCGGCAAACAGGCAATGCCCCGCTCCCCGGCCTGCCAGTCTCCCGGCGGCAGGTTGAACAACACCTGGGTCAGGCCCTGCTCCCGTAGCTGCTCCGCCAGCTGCTCTGCCGGCCAGTCATAGGGAAACAGGTACTCCACCGCGGTGAACCCTGCGGCCCGCGCCCGGGAAAAGCGCTCCAGAAACGGAACCTCGGTAAACAACATCGACAGATTGGCAGCAAACCGTGGCATTGTCCGCTCCTTAGTTCTTTGAGTTTGAAGTGTCTTCCTTCGGGCCACGGCCCATCGACCCCAACAGAGTGCCGTTCAGGTGCTCCAGCTCCAGTAACAGACCACTGTGGTCCACATCACTGTGGCCATTCGCCACCAGTGACAAATACTCGTTATGGGTCTGCTGCGCCAACGGCAATGTCAGCCCCTCGGCCCGGGCCTCGTCCAGAATCATCCGCATATCCTTCAACTGAATCCGCGCCGGCGCACCGGGTGCAAAATCCCGGTCAATCATCCGCTGCCCGTGCAGCTCCAGAATCCGACTACCGGCAAACCCACCCATCAGCGCCTCCCGCACCGCCGCCGGGTCTGCGCCACCCTTGGCCGCCAGCAACAACGCCTCGGAAACCGCACCAATGGTAATCCCCACAATCGCCTGATTCGCCAACTTCGCCAACTGCCCGGCCCCCACCGGCCCGATGCGGGTACACTTGCCCAACACCTCAAACACCGGCCGGGCCCGCTCCACATCCGCCTCAGACCCACCGGCCATAATACTCAAGCGAGCTTCAGCCGCGCCCAGAGTACCGCCCGACACCGGCGCATCCACAAATCCCGCCCCCTGCTCCGCCGCCAACCCGGCCAACCGCCGCGCCAGCGACGGCTGCACCGAACTCATATCAATCACCAACGCCCCGGATTTCAGAGCCGTCAGAGCGCCCTGAGCCACCAGCACGTCCTCAACCACCGCGCCGTTTTCCAGCATGGTGATCACCACGTCAGCAGCGGCAACTGCCTCAGACGGGGTCCCGGCAATGGTTGCCTCGCCGGCAAAAGGCTCACACTTGCTCGCGGTGCGGTTCCACAGGGTCATGGGGTAACCGGCCGTGAGCAGGTTACGGGTCATCGGTGCGCCCATCAGGCCGATGCCGAGGAAGACGATGTGAGGAAGGTTGTTAGTCATGTTGAGAGTTCCACTCCAAAGTCGGAAGAAGGGTGTGGGTGGTTTGCTCCAAAACCTTGCGGAGCCATGGATGGCGGAGCAGAGCGTACAGGGACGTATTCACAGCGTGTTTTGGAGCAAACCACCCACACGCTTCCGCCCGAATGTTCGATAACTTGAATGTGAAGCCATTATACAAACAAAAACGCCACCTACCGCGAACGGTGGTGGCGTTTCAAGCCAAGCCGGGTGGCGCCAATCAAGCCGCTTCGATCATCTGCGCCTTGATCTTCTTCATGGCATTCTTCTCCAACTGCCGAATGCGCTCCGCCGACACACCATACTTGTCAGCCAACTCATGCAGCGTCGACTTGCTATCGGTCAGCCAGCGCTCACGCAGAATATCCTGGCTGCGCTCGTCCAGTGCCGACAACGCCTGCATCAACCGGCCATTGGAATCTTCAGACCAATCGGCATTCTCCAACTGCACCGCAGGATCACTGCGACGATCTTCCAGGTAATAAGCAGGCGCCTGGTAGCTGCTGTCATCGTCGTCATCCATCGGCCCTTCGAACGAAGTGTCGTGGGACGCCAACCGGCCTTCCATCTCGCGCACCACCCGAGGCTCTACCCCCAGATCCTTGGCGACCGCGTTCAACTCATCATGGTTCAGCCAAGCCAGCTTCTTCTTCTGACTGCGAAGATTGAAAAACAGCTTACGCTGGGCCTTGGTAGTAGCCACTTTCACAATGCGCCAGTTACGCAGAATGAACTCATGGATCTCAGCCTTGATCCAGTGCACCGCAAAGGACACCAAGCGCACACCATACTCAGGATTGAAGCGCTTGACGGCCTTCATCAGGCCCACGTTACCTTCCTGAATCAAATCCGCCTGGGCCAGGCCGTAGCCGGAATAGCTCCGGGCAATATGAATCACAAATCGCAGGTGCGACAGCACCAGCTGACGGGCGGCTTCCACATCGCCATCATAATGCAGGCGCTCGGCAAGCTCCCGCTCCTCATCCACGGAAAGTACCGGTATGCGACTTGCCGCCTGAATGTAAGACTCAAGATTGGCACCCGGAACCAGTCTGTCAGCCAACTGTAAACTAGTACCCATGCATTAACCTCCAACCTCTGAACCTAACAGCCATAAAATATAACAACTTTTAATTAGACCGCCAAGAACTTGATTTGTTCCCGAACTTTCCAGTAAAACGTTACAAAACAACAACCTGAAAAATTCGCCGTGGCTTTTCTGACTCTCAAACTACGCCAGTACAAGCTCTTTTTTCAATACGGTTTTCCCCCTACCCGGATCACCCGCCAGCAATATCACCCGGCTCAATGTCATCCAGATGACGCCTCACCGCAAGCCAAGCGCCTAGCCAGCCTAGCAGCATTGCGATGATAATCAATGCCAATGCACCGTCAAAGCCCGGTCCCTGCAGTGAGAATTCGCTGCGATACAGGCCTGCCAGCCGCTCAATAGGGCCGTTCAGCCACCAAAGTGAAACCTGGATCAACAACCAGGCAACCACGCCACCACCGAGCCCAAACCAGGCCCCGGTGTACAGGAACGGCCGGCGTACGAAGGCATCGGTACCGCCCACCAGCTTGGCCACCAGGATTTCATCCCGCCGATTTTCGATCGCCAGGCGCACGGTATTGCCAATCACCAGTATGACCGCGGAGCCAAGCAGCAGTGCCAGAGCCCAGACAGCTCGCGCCAAGATATCGGTCATAGCGTTCAGCCGCTGCAGCCAGCCAAGATCCACCTGCACCTGATCAATGCCATCCATTCCCTCAACAAACCGCACCAGGGCCTGCACGCCATCGGCGGAGCGCACGCTGTCCTGAGGGGTAATCAACAGGGTATGGGGCAGCGGATTGTCGTCCAGGAATTCCAGGGCATCATCCAGGCCCGAGGATGCACGAAACTCTTCCAGAGCCTGATCCCGATCCACCAGCTGAACCGACAGCACCCGACCATCGCCCCGGACCCCCTCCGCCAGCTCGCCGGCGCGCCCCAGCGACACATCCATGGCCAGGTACGCGGTAATACGGGCACTGCTCTCCCAGCCGGCACTCACGCCCTGCAAGCTGCCCAGCAGCAACAACAGGGCGACGGGCAAGGCGAGCGCTACCCCCATCACGGTCCAGGTCATCATACTGGCCACCGGTGTTTGCCACAGGCGCCGTGCGGAATCCCGGGCCACTTTCCGGTGATGGTCCAGATAACTTCGGGCCTGGGCGTTCAGCGGGGACTTCACCCGATTGGCGGCCCCACGCTGGCTGTCCTGCCTTTGACGGGGTTCAGTAGCCACTGACACCTCCAGCCGCCGGAGCATGCCCAGTGGCGACCAACCGACCATGATCGAGGGTCAGCTTGCGCCGACCCATTTCACTGATCAGGGCGATATCGTGGGTGGCGATCAGTACTGTCACACCCACCTGACTGAACTCGGTGAACAGGTGCATGATGTCGGCGGAAAGTTCCGGGTCCAGATTACCGGTGGGCTCATCCGCCAACAACACAGGCGGTTTGTTCACTACGGCCCGGGCAATGCCTACCCGCTGTTGCTCCCCCCCGGATAACTGAAGCGGGTTCATTTTCTCTTTGTTGAGCAGGCCCACTTTGTCCAGCGCTGCCCGAACCCTGCGGCCGATGTCGTTGGGCGAGGCACCCATCACTTCCAGCGGCATCGCAACATTATCGAACACCGTACGATCAAACAGCAGCTGGTGGTTCTGGAACACCACACCAATATGCCGGCGGATGTAGGGAATCTGACGCCGGGGCAAGCTGTTCAGGCGCTGGCCACCGACGATCAACTCACCGGCCGTGGGGCGCTCCATAACCATAATCAGCTTCAGCAAGGTGCTTTTGCCCGCGCCGGAATGCCCGGTCAGAAACGCCAGTTCCCCCCGGTCCAGGTGAAAATTCACCTGGCGCAAAGCGGTGTGGTCGCTGTCATAGCGTTTGGTAACCTGGCGAAACTCGATCATCGTGGGCGCGGGCTCCCTAGCCGGTACTTCAGTCGTCGAACAGGGCGTCGACAAAGGTTTCCGCATCAAAACTGCGCAGGTCTTCGGCCTGCTCACCCACACCAATGAAACGGATAGGCAGCTGCAGCTGACGGGCTATGGCAAATACAATACCGCCTTTTGCGGTGCCGTCCAGTTTCGTCAAAGTAATGCCACTGACGCCAACCGCCTGCTGGAATACCTGGGCCTGGCTCAGGGCGTTCTGGCCGGTACCGGCGTCCAGCACCAGCATCACTTCATGGGGCGCCGATTCGTCCAGTTTTTTCATAACCCGGACAACCTTGCTCAATTCGTTCATCAGGTTGTCTTTGTTCTGCAGGCGGCCGGCGGTGTCGGCAATCACAACATCGGTACCCCGGGCCTGGGCAGACTGGATCGCATCAAAGATCACCGAAGCACTGTCGGCGCCGGTGTGCTGGGCCACCACTGGCACATTATTGCGCTCACCCCACACCTGCAACTGCTCCACCGCCGCCGCACGAAAGGTATCACCGGCCGCGAGCATGACCGACTTGCCTTCCGCCTGGAACTTCCGGGTGAGCTTGCCGATGGTCGTCGTTTTACCAACACCGTTCACACCGACCATGAGAATCACGTATGGCTTGTTATCGGTGCAAACATCCAGTGGCCTGGTAACGTCCTTGAGCAGGTCGTGGAGTTCATCGCGCAGGGCTTTGCGAAGCGCTGCGCCGTCCTTGAGCTGGTTACGCTCGAGCTTATCGGTGAGCGACTCTATGATCTCGGAGGTGGCAGTAACGCCCACGTCAGCCATTAACAGGGTGGTTTCGATTTCTTCCAGCAAGTCCTCGTCGATCTTCTTGCCCACCGAGAACAGGTCCGCCAGGCCGCCGGTCAGACTGGCACGGGTTTTACCCAGGCCCTTCCTGATTCGCTCGAAAACGCTGATCTGGGGTTCTGGCTCTGGCGTCGGCTCGGGCTCAGGCGCGGGTTCGGGCTCCGGAACCAAATCGGTAGCCGGGGCTTCCCGGACGGGCTCTTCCTCAGTAACCGGGGCCTCGGGCTGCGCTTGGACGCCCGGCTCTGCCGAAACGGCTTCGGGCTCTTCCCGAGCGGGCTCCGGTTCCGCTGGAGCCGGGCCTCGAGCTATCTCAGGCTTGCGCTGAACCACCGTTTTCGGCCGGGGGGCACGCTTGCAATTGCCGGCAATATCCAGCACGAAGAACAGAACGAGAAGGGCCAACAGGCCGATTGAAATCCACTCTGCCGTCATAGTCTTACCATCTGTCTGAAAGGGGCGGGCGAAAATAAAGCGCACATTCTAGCAGACCTGCAGGCCTAAGTGAGGGGCTGGCCCATTATCCCCTGCCGGCTGCTTTCCGGTAACATAATCGCCCTCAATTCAACCTGTTCAGAACTCCGGAGCACAACCATGGCCAGACGCAAACCGGCAAACCGCAAACCCGGCCCGACGCCTGCGGGGCGCGCGCCTTCCAGCGGTACCGGGGAGCTGCGTATTATCGGCGGTGACTGGCGCAGCCGAAAGCTGAGATTTCCGGATGCCGGCGGTGTTCGCCCCAGCCCTGCACGTACCCGCGAAACCCTGTTTAACTGGCTCAACTTCCAGATTGCCGGCAGCGATTGCCTGGACCTGTTTGCCGGCTCCGGGGCCTTGAGCCTGGAGGCGCTTTCCCGGGGTGCCGCCAACGCCACGCTGGTCGACCATACCCCGGCACTGGCCAGCGCCTTGCGGGACAATCTGCGGTTACTGAAATCCGACAAAGGCGTGGTGGTTTGCCAGGATGCGGAAAGCTATCTGGCCAACCGGCAGCGCCCACCCTTCGACATCGTGTTTATGGATCCGCCCTTCCGCCAGGGTTGGCTGGAACGATTATTTCCGCTACTGGAAACCGGTCAATGGATCAAACCAGGTGGCTGGGTCTACGTGGAGCATGAGAGCGAACGGGCAACACCGCCGGTGCCTGCGGGCTGGATGCTGCACAGGCAGAAGACCGCGGGCCAGGTAACCTACAGCCTGTACCGGGTTAACCCGGAAACGGATTAGTGCTGTCGCGATAAAACAAAAAAGCCAGATGAGCGAACCCATCTGGCTTTTTTGTACCTCAACGGCGGGGCGCGTCAGGCAACCGGGCGCAGGGAGTAGGCCCGCAGGTGCGCCGCGAACTCTTCCAGATAGCGAATGCCGCTGGCTTCCGCCTCTTTGCACCACTCCATCAGCGCCTGCAGTTTTTCCTGGGGTTTCAGCCCGCGCTGACGCCACAGCCGTTGCAGTTCGTGACTCTTCTCGTATATCTGCCGCAGAATTTCATGGCGCTCCAAGACCGTTTCCAGCTGTTCTTTGTCCTTGGGCTTGATCAGCGTAGCTTCCCGGGATAACAGCTGCTTCAGCTTCCGGTAGCGGGGACGAATTTCATCGTCCATCAGTGAACGCTGCTGGCGCAAGACCGGCTCCATGACCCGCTTGCGGTACTGACGCATGATGTCGAAACGGCTGTTGGTGATAGCCTGAACGGTTTCCACATCCATCTCCTGCTTGCCCGGAACGTAATGAGCAATCGGCCGGTAGCCCTTGGGCTTGGCAAGACCAAACAACTGGAACAGGCGAATATAGCCCCAGCCGATATCCACTTCGTACCAACGGCGGGACAGCTTGGCGGAATTCGGATAGGTGTGATGGTTGTTGTGGAGTTCTTCGCCACCGATCAGGATGCCCCAGGGCGAGATATTGCGGGCATTATCGGCACATTCGAAATTGCGGTAACCCAGATAATGGCCAACCCCATTGACCACGCCTGCGGCCCATACCGGGATCCACATCATCTGTACCGCCCAGATCCAGATCCCGTGAACGCCGAACAGCGCCAGGTTGAGCACTGCCATCAGTACAATACCCAGCATCTTGTATCGGCTGTAGACGTTGCGCTCGATCCAGTCTTCCGGGGTGCGCTGACCATAGCGCTCGAGGGTTTCCGGGGTGGCCGCCTCGGCGTAAAGCTCTGCGCCTTCCAGCAGGACCTTGCGGATACCCAGGACCACCGGGCTATGGGGGTCTTCCTCGGTTTCACATTTGGCGTGGTGTTTGCGGTGGATCGCGGTCCACTCTTTGGTGTTCTGAGCAGTGGTCATCCACAGCCAGAAGCGAAAAAAATGCTTGAGCACCGGATGCAGATCCAGGGCGTTATGGGCCGAGTGACGGTGCAGATAGAGCGTAACACTGACAATGGTGATATGGGTGAGCACCAGGGTGACCGCTATCAACTGCCATACCGAGAGGTCAAGGAGACCGTTAAACCACATAAATTATCCTCAAGAATTCATCAACTTCGAAAGGCGATACTGCGGAGGGAGATTCGCAAACACTCGAAGGAAATATACTTCACCAACTTTAGCGTACAGCTGTACGCGTCAACAACACCGTTTGGTGGCTTTTTTGTTACTGTTTACACTTATGGCCCCAGAATACGTTTGCCAGCGGAGGCTTCGTGCCCGAATTACCCGAAGTAGAAACCACTCGTCAGGGCATTGCGCCCCACTGTGAAGGCCAGAAGATAAACGGGGTAGTGATTCGCAATGCCCGGCTGCGCTGGCCGATTCCCGGGGATTTACCGGAGCGCCTGCAGGGTCAGGTTATCCGGTCCGTAGACCGCCGGGCGAAATATCTGTTCCTGCACCTGGATGGCGGCACTGTTATTGTGCACCTGGGCATGTCCGGCAGCCTGCGGGTGATCACCGACGGCAGCCCGGCCGCCACCCATGACCATGTTGATGTCTGTCTCGCCAACGGCCGCACCCTGCGCTTCAATGATCCCCGGCGCTTTGGCTGCTGGCTGTGGGCCGACGACTGCACCCTGCACCCGCTAATACGGGATCTTGGCCCGGAACCACTGTCGCCGGACTTTGGCGGTGCCTGGCTGTTCCGGCTGTCCCGGGGCAAACAGAGCCCAATCAAATCCTTCATCATGGACAATCATGTGGTGGTCGGGGTTGGCAACATCTACGCCAACGAAGCACTGTTCAAAGCCGGCATACACCCGAAACGGAAGGCGGGCCGGATCAGCCTGGACCGCTATCACCGGCTGGCTGAAGCCATAAAGGAAACCCTGAGTGCAGCCATCCTGATGGGCGGCACCACCTTTCGGGATTTCGTTAACAGCGACGGCAAGCCGGGTTATTTTGCCCAGTCATTGCTGGTATATGGGCATGGTGGCGCCCCCTGCCCGGAATGTAACACCGTACTGAAGGAAATCCGGATGAACAATCGCTCCACCGTGTACTGCCCTCGTTGCCAACGCTGAAACTGCAAACCAACATCACACAATACAAACAAAAACCGTTTGAAATTCAGGCAATATGATTCATAGTTAACAGAGAATTAACAGGAGAGAATCGTCATGACCCGCAAGATTTCCCGCACTCTGGTTGCAACGGTGGCAGCCTGTCTGCTGGCTTTTTCATCTTTCGGCCACGCCAGAGCGGTCGATGAGAGCCCCTCGGCGCTGGCCATGACGGCCGATGCGGTTCTGCTGCGACCTGCCCTACTGGCCACCACCATTGTTGGCAGTGCCGTCTATCTGGTATCTCTGCCATTCTCCGCCCTCGGCGGCAACGCCGGTGAGGCTGGCGAAGTGCTGGTTGTTGGCCCTGCCAAGGCTACCTTCGTTCGCTGCCTGGGCTGCTCGCGCACCGGCCGCAAGCCAGAAACGGTTGAACAAGCTGCTGACTGAGTCTACCCCGACGATCAGTAGAATCCCGGCTTGCCAGCCGCCGGAATCTGAGGCAGCCTGAAGGAAACCCTTCAGGCTGTTTTTGTTTATGGTGGATTGGTCAACCCTCGATACCGTGTTCCTGGATATGGATGGAACACTGCTGGATCTTCACTTCGACTCGCACTTCTGGCTCGAGCACTTGCCCAGACGTTACGCCGAACAGTACGACCTGCATCCCCAACAGGCGAAAGAGACCCTGGTGGCCATGATCATGGCGGAACGGGGGTCACTGAACTGGTACTGCACCGACTACTGGAGCGAACGGCTCTCGGTGAATATCAACCAGCTGAAGGCGGAAGTCAGTGATCGCATCGGCTACCGCCCCCACGTGCCCGACTTTCTGTCTTCGTTGCGCCAAGCCGGCCTGCGCTCGGTCATTGTGACCAACTGCCACCCGGACCCCCTGGCACTGAAACTGGAGCGCACCGGCCTGGACCAACATGTGGATGCCATCGTTTCCAGCCATGAATTCGGCAAACCCAAGGAAGATCGGGATTTCTGGCGAGACCTCGGCAGAAAAGTCCCGTACCGGCAAGACAAAACCCTGATGGTGGACGACAGTTTTCCCGTGCTGGAGAGTGCCCGCCAGGCAGGCATCGGCCAATGCCTGGCCATTCTGGAGCCCGACAGCACCCAGGCACCCAATGCACAGCACCCTGAGATCCCCGGCATTCGCCATTTTGATGAAGTGCTGCCATCACTGCGTTCGCAACAGCCCCTGCCATCCCGATGACGAGCCGGTTATAATCTGGTTAACACAAAGCCCGACGGCAGGTGCCAACCCGGTGAGGAGATATGACGGCAACCAGCGCTGACGAACAAAAGGTACGGCTCGACAAATGGCTCTGGGCCGCGCGCTTCTACAAGACCCGTTCCCTGGCGAAAGAAGCCATCGAAGGCGGCAAGGTGCACTACAATAGCCAGCGAACAAAGCCCGGCAAGATTGTTGAAGCTGGCGCCAGGGTTACCTTGCGCCTGGGCTGGCAGGAAAAAATCGTGATCGTGGATGAAATAAGCGACCGGCGCAGGGGTGCTCCAGAGGCCCAGAAGCTTTACCACGAAACCAGTGACAGCGTGAAAAAACGCGAAGAACTGGCCTGGCAGCGCAAGACCATGCAGGCAGCCCAATTACCACCCGCCCGCCGGCCGAGCAAGAAAGACCGCCGGGATATTCAGCGGTTCCGGGACCAGAACGGCCTGTAAAACCGGATCACACCACAGCTCGTAAAGAGTACGCCCGCCTCAATTACCCTCCGCGCGGGCAGTACCATCAACCCCACAGACAGCGTCAGGAGACACCATGGCATCCCGAGATCAATTCCAGCGTTTTATTTTCGAACACAGCCAGGTTCGGGGTGCCTGGGTTCAACTGGGTAACAGTTTCAGTGACATCAGCACCCAGGCCCCTTACCCCGAATCCGTTCGCCGTTTACTGGGCGAATCGCTGGTGGCCAGCGTGTTGATGAGCAGCAGCCTGAAGTTCAAGGGTACCCTGTCCTTGCAGGCGGCCGGCGAAGGCTCGTTGCGCACACTGATGGCCGAATGCAGCCACGACCGCCATATCCGGGGCCTTGCCCGCCATGACGATCAGGCCGTTACCGGCGATACCCTGAACGAACTTCTGGGAACCGGCCGCATGGCCATCACCATCACCCCGGACCAGGGCCAACGTTATCAGGGCGTGGTGCCCAGGGAAGCCGATACGCTGGCCGGCTGTCTGGAAGAGTATTTCGAGCGGTCCGAGCAGATTGCCACCAGCCTGTTCCTGTTCGCCAACGAAGACACCGCCGCCGGCCTGATGCTGCAGCGGTTGCCGGGCCATACCGAAGAAGACGATGATTTGTGGAACCGGGTCAATCACCTGGCGCGCACTGTCGAGGCCGAAGAGTTGCTGACGCTCGACAGCGAAACCCTGCTGCACCGGCTGTTCCACGAGGAAACCGTGCGGCTGTTCGATCCCGAACCGGTGGCCTTTCGCTGCAGCTGCTCCAGGGAGCGCACCCTCGCCGCCCTCGAGGCCATCGGCAAAGACGAGTGTTACAGCATCCTCGACGAGCAGGGCAGCATCAACATGGACTGCCAGTTCTGTCACGCAAACTATCGCTTCAATAGAAATGACATTGATCACCTTTTCACCGGTCATACGTTACACTAAGCAGTCACTCAACTTGCCCGGAAGCCGCATCTGGCGCGGCTTTCAGGGCAGTCGTTTTTTACCGGCGTCTCTGGCATAATAGCGCGCCTGAATTGACCCGATTGTTCAGATTTCCGTCAATTTTTTTTCGGGGGGACGGCCTGAGCAATCACGAAGACATCCCGAGGGCGAGGTCGAAGTGAGCAACACTTATAATGATCTGAGTACAGCAAGACTGGTTGAAGTGGCACTGGCCAGAAATGAAGGACAACTGGCAGCCAACGGTTCCCTGGTGGTCACCACCGGCGAACGTACCGGCCGGTCTCCCATGGACCGTTTTATCGTCGAGGAGCCCAGCACCGCTGACGACATCCATTGGGGCCCGATCAACCGCCCGTTCGACGCCGACAAGTTCGACGCCCTCTGGGATCGTGTTGAAGCCTACATTGCTGAAAAAGACAGTTTTGTCTCCCACGTTCACGTCGGCTCTGACCCCGAACACTACCTGCCGGTCAAAATGACCACGGAAACCGCCTGGCAGAACCTGTTTGGCCGCAACCTGTTTATCCGCCCGGATGACTACAACCCGGCCGACAAGCAGGAATGGCAGATCCTCAACGCCGCCAACTTCGAGTGTGTGCCCGAGCGTGACGGCACCAACTCCAATGGCTGCGTGATCATCAACTTTGCCAAGCGCAAAGTATTGCTGGCAGGCATGCACTACGCCGGCGAAATGAAAAAAGCCATGTTCTCTGTACAGAACTTCCTGCTGCCAGAGAAAGACGTACTGCCGATGCACTGCTCCGCCAACGTCAGCGAGAACGGCGAAACCTGCCTGTTCTTCGGCCTGTCCGGTACCGGCAAGACCACCCTGTCTGCCGATCCGCACCGTTTCCTGATCGGTGACGACGAGCACGGCTGGGGCCCCGGCACGGTATTCAACATTGAGGGTGGCTGCTACGCCAAATGCATCGACCTGAGCCAGAAGAACGAGCCGATCATCTGGGATGCCATCCGTTTTGGCGCCATCGTTGAAAACGTGATGATCGATCCGGAAACCCGTGAGCCGGATTACACCGATGTTTCCCTCACCGAAAACTCCCGCTGCGCCTACCCGCTGGAGCACGTGGAGAAGCGGGTTCTGGAGAACCGCGCCGGCGAGCCGTCGCACATTATCTTCCTGACCTGTGATATGACTGGCGTTCTGCCCCCGGTCTCCATCCTGAGCCGTGAAGCGGCCGCTTACCACTTCCTGAGTGGTTACACCGCACTGGTTGGTTCAACCGAGATGGGCTCTTCGTCCAAGCTGAAATCCACCTTCTCAACCTGCTTTGGCGCCCCCTTCTTCCCGCGTCCGGCCGGCGTATACGCCGAGCTGCTGATGAAGCGGATCGACGAGTTCGGCAGCAAGGTATTCCTGGTCAATACTGGCTGGACCGGCGGCCCCTATGGCGAAGGCAAGCGTTTCAGCATTCCGACCACGCGCGCCATCATTGCCGCCATCCAGAATGGCGATCTGGATGACGTGGAAACCGAGCATCTGGACGCCCTGAACCTGGACGTGCCCAAGCACATCCCTGGTGTCGACACCGAACTGCTGAACCCACGCAACACCTGGACCAGCCCGGAATACTATGACGGCAAGGCCCAGGAGCTGATTGCCCAGTTCGTGGAAAACTTCAAGAAGTTCGATGTGGCAGACGCCATCGTCGAGGCCGGCCCGAAACTGAGCTGAGCCTGCCCCAACAAAAAAGCGCCCTGCGAGAGCACGGCGCTTTTTTTGTTGTCTGATACTGGCAGGGGCCGAAGCCCCTCGGGTCAGGTGGCGTAGAACAACAGCGGCACGAAGGCCACCAGCAGCAGGGAAATACCCATGGCAATCAGCGGCATGATGATACGCTCATGGCGCTGGTAGAAGGTGCCACCCTCACGCTGGGCAGCCAGCACCTCGGCCTCACCCACCACCTGACGGGTCAGCAGGTGATTGAGTGCCACCGGTGGGCTCAGGTAACCCAGTTCGAAGGCCACCAGCGTCACCATCCAGAAGTGGATCGGGTGAATACCACTGGAATAGGCAATGGTGGCTACGGTAGCAGTGACCAGAATCACGGCACCGAAAGCATCCATGATCATACCCAGGATTACCAGGATGACCACCATCAGCAACATGGCAGACCAGGCGCTATCGAAGGCCTGCGGGAAGGCTTCCATGATGTGGGAACGCTCGATGACACCACCAATGCTGACTGACAGGCCAAGGAGCAACAGCAGTGCTCCGATTTCAGCGGTGGTATCGTTGGTTGCGCCACGAATACTGCGCTCGAGGCCCGGATGGCGAGCCTGCCCTGGTTCCGGGCTAGTCCGCTTCTTCAGACTGACATGTTCATAGACCAGAATCGCCAGCATGATCACCGGCAGCAACCGTGGCGCGGAGAACTCATCCATCTTCACGTCCAGGGCGAACCGATACACCAGAACAACACCGGCGATCACCAGGGCGTAGGGCAGCAGTGGCCGGAGTGCCCGGAACGAGGCCGGGAAAGCCTGAGCGGTCGGCGCCAGGTCGAATTTGCTCTGCCGGTTGACCGACATCGCCACCAGACCGAACATGGTCGCGGTCAGGACAAATACCCAGATACCCCAACCGAACAGTTCGTCGGTCGTCACTTCCCGGTTCAGGTAGGCGATCACCACCACCAGCAGGCATGGCCGCAGAACCACGCCCAACGAACCGGACATGGCCGTGGCGGCCAAGGCGAGGTGCCGTCTCGCGCCCGCGGCCCGCAGTTCGCTGTAAATCACGGCGCCGGCTGCGATGACAAAGATCCCGGAAGCACCGGTATAAGCCGTCGGCACAGCGGCCACCAATACGGCAACAACCGCCAGCATTTCCGGGGGCATGCGCCAGGGCCGGAATACGTTGAACACGAGGGTCGCCAGACGGGTCTGCTTGAGCATCATGCCTACCCAAACGTACAGCCCAACGTTCAGGAACATGTCCGCCAGCTCCATCATCTTACCCAGGTAGATACCAATACCCGAGGAGTGGCCGATCATCGCAAAATAAGTGCCGGAGATCAGGCACATGACGGTATACAATGGCACCGCAAGGAAGGCCTGCCCGAGCCGACCACCCTCCTGTAGATTGGAGGGCACCCGGAACAGCCGATACAGGCTGGCCAGGGTGAGACAGGCAAAACCGACAATCCACAGATTGTGGAGCATCAGCTCCTCACCGGAAACCGCAGTACTGCTACCCAGGCTGGATTGCCGGAAGATGGCACTGGAGCCCAACAGCATGGCGTTGGCAATGGTCTGCAGGGTATGGGAAACGATGTAATCGAGCCTGGTTTCCATCGCCCGCATGGCGATGTGGTGTCGGGTCAGGGTTGCGGTAACCGCACACAGCATCACCAGAATCACCAGGATATAACGCTGGCCCGCCAGGCCGAAGGCGATCAGATCAGCCACGAACAATTCCACCGCACGATAGGCTTTCACCCCGGGCGTCAATTGATCCTGCAGCTCAAGATAGCTGGCATGGGCCGCCTGACACTCACCGACTGATCGCTCGATGGCCAGCCGGACATCCGCCGGATTCTTTTCATGTGCACCAAGCAAAGCCGCCATGGGGTCATCGTCTGGAGCCCCTGCCGCCATTTCCTCCGCAACCGCAGCTTCAATATCCCGGTCCGGGTTGCACTCCGGTTGCACCGGATCCATGCGGAGTTTGTAGTATCCGCTCCAGAGCTGCTCACCACCGCGCAGCATCTGGTTATGGATATCACTGCTGGTCGAGAACAACACCACAGCCAGCAGCAACAGACACGCCGGCAAGGAAGAGAACCATTCCAGCCCGGAACGTTGCAGACCACCCTTAGTCATAAAACCTACCCTGGAATTTGAAGGAGTTACAGCAGATCATCCAGATCCATGGTTTCGACCGGCGCCCGCTGATCATCCCAGAAGCTGCCGAATTGACCGATGGGGGTCCGGTGGCCGGTGTTCTCGACCCACAAACGATCAGAAATGGCCACCAGCATGTTGCTGGCCATGGCATCAACAAACCGCCACTGGTCGCTGGACGAGTCATTCTTCAACGATTCGGCGTGGTCCCGGATCACCGATTTGATCAAGGCTTCGTCGTTCTTGTTTACTGCGGCGATCGCGTGGAAAACGTGGCCGAGCCTGACGCCCGCCTCTTCGCCCTGCTTGCTGGCGATAGCCAGTCGTTCAAAGGCGTCTTCACCTTCCGGCTGGGTGCCCGGAATCATGGCCCAGACCGTTGCCCGCAGCCCCATCGGCGCGCCCCACCATTTCTTGTTGTCCAGGCACTGGGTCGCCCGGCCAACCACTGAACCGGTATTGAATGGCACACCAATTGAGGACGATGCCTGTATCTGGGCATTCAATGCCTGCAACCCGGACAACAAGCCGGCCAGGTAAATGAACTCATCCAGATCGTCTTTGAATTTGGGGCATTCCCCGCCGTCCGGATCACCGTAATGGGCGTGGTGATGCTGCCAGCCCTTCAGGTATCGTTTTGCCGCCTGGGTATGGGACCGTTTCTGCCGGATCATCGCATCCTGGGCCTCACCGGCGTTCATGGAATACATTGCCCGCGCCGCAGCCAGCTCATGCTCCCTGGCCTGCTCCTCCGCACAACCGCCCGCCGAGAGGTACAGCATAACCGCAAGCTGGTCCGGTTCGCGGGTCACGCGGCCAAACGACATCAGCAGGGGGGCTGTCGCCTCACTCATGGAGCAACCCATGGCCAGGTCATCGGATTCCAGCAGGTAAGGCACCGTGTGATTGCGTGAGAACCCTTGCATCACATCACCGGTGGTTTTGTAGATCATGTGATTGACGGCACCACAACCGGTGAGCACCAGGCTGGCACCAACAGCGGCCACCAGCCCACGAATTCCGGAACCGGCTTTGCGGAAATCATTCATAGCATCAACACCCTTTTATTCTTGTGTTATTCAGAAAACGTCAGCGCCTGGCGCCGCCAGAATCGTTTTGTTACATCCTGTAACCGGCCATGCATTATGACCAAACCGGGCTCCGGTTTATGAGACCAACCCCGCAAATGACGCCTGCGGCCACAGTTCGTAACCGAACAGGGTTTGCACATTTCGGCCAAAGCCACTATAGATTGCTTCAACCGCAGGGTCTGCCTTGCGGTCAAACACAATAATCAGAACGAAATCAAACAGGAGTATCCGATGCGCAAACCAGAGCTTGCCGCCGCCATTGCCGATAAAACCGGCCTGACCCGGGAAAAAGCCAGCGAAGTTATCAACGCCTTTACCGATCAGCTGTCTGCGGCAGCGGCCCGGGGTGAAGACACCACGCTCATTGGCTTCGGCACCTTCAGCATTCGCTCCCGCGAGGCTCGCACAGGCCGCAACCCTCAAACCGGCGCCACCATCCAGATCCCCGCCAGCAAGACCGTCGGATTCAAGGCCGGCAAGGCCCTGAAAGACGCGATCCGTTAACCGGATCCGGCCCGCCAACCGGCGGGCCAGCTTCTACCTGACAGGCCCAGCAACGCCCTTCAGACTTAAGACGCACACTCCGAACGCGAACCGTCCACCCGGCAACGAATGGCACGCATCAGTTTGATCGCACGCTCGTCATACACGCCATCCTCCAGCAGAGACAGCCTCACCTGACGCAGCATCCGGTCGTACTCGGCCACATCTTCCTGAGGCGGGTGCATCCATACCTCTTCCGGAATGCCAGCTTCTGCCTCGGCGATAATCTCGTAGGCCTGATCAATCCGCTTGATCGATTCATCACGCACCATCTGGCCCGCATCATCCGGGAACCGGTCACGATGGATGATGACCTGGAAGTTCATGTACCCCAGGGCGTATTTGAACACGCCACCCTTGGTGTTAACGCCCTTGTACAATTCCAGTGGCTGATAGGCCACCGCCGGGGCGTAGGCCAGGTCCACGCTGCCATTGTTGAACTTGCCGGCAAAGTTGGCGGAATTGGAGCCCACCACTGACGCGCCTACATGACGAACCATGCGCACCGACGCACTGTCATAATCCAGGGTGGCGATGCGCTTGCCCTGGAGCTTTTCAACCGAGTCGACGTTGCGATCACGGGTGTGCAGGTAGATAGCACCACCGGGGAATACACCGGCCACCTCGTAGGGCCCTTCAACCAGGAACTGGCGTGCCTGGGGTTGGCTCAGGGTGTTGTACAACAGGCGCATTTCCTGCTCGCCAGGGACGGCACCCATGGCCTCCAGGCTGCCGGTAAATTTGTTGAACTCACGGGCGCGGGTGCCCGTGAGCAGCACTGCGTCGCACTGGCCCGCCTTGAAGTCCTCGGCGGCAACCTTTTCATCGGTGTAAGCCCGCAGGTTCAGCCTGATGCCTCGCTGCATGGCGACCGGCTGGAACTCTTTGGTAATGGCAAACAGCGGGCCGTTGGCGCCCACGGGATCAAACACGCAAAAGCTGCGCTCGAGAATCTCGGTTTCGGCTTTCGCCAGAGCAGGGGTAACCAGGGTGGCGCACAAAGCAGCCGCCATGGCAATACGGCGGGATAAACTGACTGATTTCACGGGATGACTCCTGAATTATTATTGTCGGACACCGGCACAGCGGGCCGCCGGCATTTTCCGTCGTCCTTTTGATGACCATAAGTGGCCCGGCCATAGAATACGTTGGCTCAGGTGCCTCCCTTCAAGGGTTTTTCAGCAAAAACAGGAGAATCTGTGATGGTGTCGACAGAGGTTGGCCAACCTCTGCCGCATTTTCGGGGGTGCAGTTATTGCCAGGCGGCCCGGCCACCCACGAGCGTTAACTTCATCAGTCCGGGCAACTCACGCCCAAACCGGGGAGTATGGTGCCCGGCTGACACCAGCGTCGATGCGGTCGGTACCCAGTGGCCTTGGGGATCGAAAATACAGAGGTCGGCAGCCGTACCCTCAGCCAGCGCCCATTCCCGGCCCAGAACCCGGGATGGGCCAAGAGTCAGGGCAGACAACAGGCCGGCCATCTCCAGCTCGCCGGCCTCCACCAGCTCGAGGCCCAGAGACAAGACACTCTCGATGCTGGACAGGCCAGGCTCGGTGGCAGGCAGTGGCGCCTGCTTGGCAGCGCTGTCGTGGGGCTGGTGCTGGCTGACGATGGCATCAATCACTCCCTCACGAACACCGGCCAGCAGGGCCTGGCGATCAGCCTCCGAGCGCAGCGGAGGGCGAACGTGGAAGCGGCTGTCAAAGCCCGCCAGGGCCTCTTCGGTATACACCAACTGGTGCATGGCCACATCGGCAGTCACCTGGATTCCCCGTTTCCTGGCGTCCGCCAGCATCTCGACGCTGCGGCCACAGGATAACTGGCTCAGGTGTAATCGCACTCCGGTCTCCTCCGCCAGTAACAGCATTTCCATGACGGCGGCCGTCTCGGCCACTTCCGGAATGCCTAGCAGACCCAGGCGGGTCGCAACGTGACCATCATGAGCGTAGCCGTCAGCGGCCAGGGCCTGGTTTTCCGGGCTGAACAGCACCGTCAGTCCAAAGGTCTGGGCATAGGCCATGCAACGGCGCAGAATCCGGGCATTGCGCACCCCACGGGAACCGTTACCCACCGCCACGCAACCGGCGTTTTTCAGGCCCGCCATATCGCTGAGCAAGTCACCTTCCAGGCCACGGGTAATGGCGCCAATGGGCAACACATTCACCACACCACGGGTAGCAGCCCCCTCACGAATCAGGTGGGTCACAGCACTGGAATCATTGACGGGAGACGTCTCCGGGCTGGCGCAAACCGTGGTGAAACCACCGTGGGCAGCGGCCCGGGTTTCCGAGGCAATATTGCCCTTCTGACCATTGCCGGGTTCCCGGAGGTTACAACACAGATCCACAAATCCCGGTGAAACCACACAGCCACTGGCGTCAAAGCCCTTGCCTGCGCTGGCCTGCTGTACTTCCGACCCAATGGCGGCAATTTTCCCGTCACGAACAAGCAGTCCCGGATTGTCAACCAACTGCCCATGCGCATCGAACAGGGTACCACCGGTAATCACCAGGCTGTTGCTGTTGTCTTGCTGGCTGCCACTCATGCCCGGGCTCCCTCACTGTCTATCTGTCTTTGCTGCCGCTCTGCCATTTGCCCGCCCATTGCCATGGACATGACCGCCATTCGTATGGCGATGCCGTTGGTCACCTGGTTCAGAATCACCGATTGAGGACCATCCGCCACCGCCGATTCGATTTCTACACCCCGGTTGATGGGGCCCGGATGCATCACAATACAGTCCGGCCGGGCCAGCGCCAGCTTTTCCTGATTCAGGCCATACAGGCGGTAGAATTCCCGCTCACTGGGCAGCAGGGCGCCCTCCATCCGTTCCTTTTGCAGCCGCAGCATGATCACCACGTCCAGGTCTTTCATGCCCCGGGCCATGTCATATTCCACGGTGCAGCCCAGATCTTCCACATCCCTGGGCAACAGGGTACCGGGGGCAATCACACGTACCTCTTCAGCGCCCAGCTCGTTCAGGGCGCGGATCTGGGAACGGGCCACCCGGGAGTGCAGGACATCACCGACAATGGCCACTTTCAGGCCATCAAAGCGCCCCTTGTGCTGGCGAATGGTGAGCATGTCGAGCATCGCCTGGGTTGGGTGGGCATGCCTGCCATCGCCCGCATTGATGATGGCCACGCCCGGGGTCACGCTTTCGGCAATAAAGTGCGGCGCCCCGCTCTGGGAATGCCGCACCACGAACATGTCGCTGGCCATGGCCTCCAGATTGAGCAGGGTGTCAGACAGGGATTCCCCCTTGGAGGTGGCCGAAGTGTTGATGTCCAGGTTCAGCACATCGGCAGACAGCCGCTTGGCGGCCAGCTCGAAGGTGCTGCGGGTGCGGGTACTGGATTCAAAGAACAGGTTGACGACCGTGCGGCCTCGCAACAGCGGCACCTTCTTGATGCTGCGCTCACCCACTTCAATGAAGGAATCGGCGGTATCCAGAATGTCGGTCAGTAACTCCCGGCCCAGGCCGTCCAAAGTGAGAAAATGCCGCAACTGACCATCCCGGGTCAGCTGCAAGTGGTTCGGGGAGGGATCGTTCGCGGTCATGGCTCGCCTGTCGTCAATTGGGGGTGTTACTGCCCGGAGTCCTGAAGTTCGATGCGCAGCGGGTCGGGGCCGCGCAATTTGATGCGCTGATGCGCTTCCAGCGCCAGGGAGCGGCCAACCACATCGGGCTGAATCGGCAGCTCCCGGGCACCCAGGTCAATCAAGGTGGCCAGTATGATACTGGCAGGACGACCATAATCGAAGATCTCATTCATCGCGGCACGAATGGTTCGTCCGCTCATGATCACATCATCAATCAGGATAATGTCGCGGCCTTCGGTGTCGAACGGCAAGCTGGACGGCTTGACCTTCGGGTTCAGGCCAATTCGGCTGAAGTCGTCCCGATAGAAGGAAATATCCAGCTCACCGAACGGCTGCTCAATGCCCAGACGTTTGCCAATGACATCAGCCAGCCAGACGCCACCGGTGCGAATGCCAATCAGCAAGGGGTTGTCGATTCCACGCTGTTCCAGAATCCGTCTCAAACCGGTTTCCAGCTCCTCAAGCAACTGGTTGATATCCATCAATGCGGTCATCAGAGCCTCATCAGTCAGGTCGGCCGGCCTGTTCCCGGCACCAGGTTTCCAGTATCAGTACGGCGGCACGGTCATCCACCCCGTGGTGACCAAAATCACGGCTGCCACCGGCAGCCATCACATCACCCTTGGCTTCAAAGCTGGTCAGTCGCTCATCCACCATCTCTACCGGCACATGAAAACGGCCATGCAAGCGCTTGCCGAATTTTCGGGCCCGCGCGCACATGTCGTTCTCGGTATCATCCATATTCAGTGGCAACCCGACCAGCACGACATCCGGCTGCCATTCCGTCAGAAGTTGCTCGACCTGCTGCCAGTCCGGGATACCGTCCCTTGCCGGGATCATCGCAAGGGGCTGGCCGGTACCGAGCAGCTCTTGGCCGGAAGCGACACCGATGCGACGGGTTCCGAAATCAAACGCCAGCAGTCTGCGATTACCTTGCTCAGGCATGGCCCACCGAGTCGCTAAGCTGATTGAGATCAACGCCAATCAACCGGAGCACCGCCTCATAACGCTGGCTGACCGGTGTCCGGAACAGGATATCGGTGCTGGCCGGGCAGGTCAGCCAGGCGTTGCTGCCCAGTTCCTCTTCCAGTTGCCCTTCACCCCAGCCTGAATAGCCCAGAGCCACCAGAAACTCGTCCGGCCCCTCATCGCGGCCGATACTTTCCAGAATATCCCGGGAGGTGGTGAGCAGAACATCATCGGTCACCAGTGCCGTACTTTGCCATTGCCGGCCAGGCGAGTGGAGCACAAAACCCCGTTCCGGCTGCACCGGGCCACCAGTGAACACCGGCAGGTCCAGCTCACCGCCATGCATGTCCAACTGCTCGAGAATTTCTCCCAGATGGATATCCAGCGGCTGATTGATCATCAGCCCCAGGGCGCCTTCCTCGGAATGCTCACAGAGGTAAATAACGCCGCCATGGAAACGGGGGTCGGCGAGCCACGGTGACGCCACCAGAAAGTGGTGCCTGAGATTACCGTCGGTTTGCTTGGACGCTGTCATCCGGATGTAAGCCCCCGCTGCTGGAACGACCAGGTACGTATGATCTCCAGTTCGTCCACTTCCTGCTGCATCTCGTCCGGGAAGGGTGCAAAGGGCGCGGCCATGCGCACAATGCGAATGGCGGCATCATCAAGTACCGTGCTGCCGGACGACTGGAGTATCGCCACTTCCTTGATTGTGCCATCTTTGCGCAGAGAAACCAGCATACGCAGATTTCCGTAGATTCCGGCCTGCCTCGCTTCAGTCGGATAATTGATGTTGCCCACCCGGGTAACCTTGTTTACCCAGTTCTGAACGTACCAGGCGTTGCTCGACCTGAGGGTGGAAGCCGCCGTCACTCGCATCACCCTGGGCTTGCGGGCATAGGCTTGCTGCTGGGCATCAAACCGGGCTTCCAGGCTGGCAATTTCCAGGCTCCGCTCCATCAGGCTTTTGCGCTCACTGCGCGGCAGCGGTTCCGGCTCGGGTTCTGACCGGTCCTCGGGCTGTTCTACCCGCCGACTGGCCGGGGCTTCAGTCTGGACTACTGCACGCTCTTCTCTGGGTTGAGGCTGCGTGGTGGTCTGGGGCTCAGGCTGCACCTGGGCCATTTCAGGTTGGCTGATGTCCGCTGGCTCGGGCGTGGTCATCTCCATCGCCTCTTCTTCCGTCCCACTGCCCTGCTGACTGGTCTGAGCCAGAAAATCCGCCTGCTCGGGCGCCTGTTCATCATCAAACTGGGCGAGTGTGATCTCCATGGTCTGGGCCGACGAACGGGGAGGCTCAGGCGCAAAGGTAATGCCCAGAACCACAATGGCATGCACCGCCAGCGCCATGAACAGCGTGAAGGACAACCGGTCGAAATCGCTTACCTGAACTGCCATTACCTTTCCCGAAAGTTTATCTGCACGTGCCTGGAGGACGCCTGAATCAGCTCCGGCCCAGGCGCCGGTCAATGGCATCCATCAGCATGCCCGCAATGTCGATGCCAAAAGCCGCATCCAGTTCGCGGATACAGGTTGGACTGGTGACATTGATCTCCGTGAGATAGTCGCCGATCACATCCAGCCCGACAAACATCAAGCCCTTTTCCTTGATCACTGGCGCTACCCGGGCGCAGATCTCACGATCCCGCTGGGTCAGTTCACGCCCCTCACCGCGCCCACCGGCAGCCAGGTTGCCGCGATTTTCACCCTGGGATGGAATTCGCGCAAGGGCGTAAGGCACAGGCTCGCCCTCAATCAGCAGAATCCGCTTGTCGCCGTCGGTGATTTCCGGAATGAATTTCTGCGCCATGGCCTGGTGAGCGCCATGATTGGTCAGGGTTTCAATAATGACCCCGAGGTTAGCGTCTTGTTCCTTGACCCGGAAAATCGACCGGCCACCCATGCCATCCACCGGCTTCATGATGATGTCGCCGTGCTCGGCATAAAACTCCCGGAAACGCTGGGAGGAACGGGTGACAATCAACGGCGGCGTAAGATCCTCGAATTGGGTGGCAAACAGCTTCTCGTTGCAATCCCGCAGCGTGGCCGCCGGATTGACCACCAACGCACCCTGCTGTTCAGCCGCCCCCAATATGTAGGTGGCCATCAGAAACTCGCGATCCACCGGCGGATCCTTGCGCATCAAAATGACGTCCAGGTCTCCCAGGGCCCGATCCTGGCTGGCGCCAAAGCTGAACCAGTTTTCCGGATCCATATGCACCGTGAGATCACGGGTATGGGCACGGGCCTGGCCACCCGCCAGATACAGATCGTGCTGTTCCATATACTCGATCTGCCAACCGCGTTTCTGCGCCGCCAGTAACATGGCCAGCGAACTGTCTTTCTTGAAGCTGATGTCTTCGATAGGATCCATCACGATCCCGAGCCGGACTGTCATCAGAGTCTCCTGGAGTTTCGGTGTGAAAACACGAACCGGTCTGCAGAGCGAACCAGCGATAAAGTGCTATGCTGGAAATGGTATTGTACCCGAGCCTTGATTGCACCCGGTGAAATCCACAGTTCAATCCGTGACGGCACAGGCAGAAGTACATTTGGTCACAAACTAATACTTTTTATCCGGCCATCGATACTCTATAAATGAGCGGGGTTTATAGAACAACCTTAAGGTTTGTGTTAAAACCCCCGTTTGAAAATAACGACAGTCGCTAGAGCGCAAGGCAGTTGGACAATGGATGACAACTTCGAGAATCTGAAGATTATGGTGATTGACGACAGCAAAACCATTCGTCGCACCGCAGAAACCCTTCTCAAAAAGGTCGGTTGTGAGGTCATCACCGCCACTGACGGCTTTGACGCTCTGGCCAAGATTGCCGATTCCCAGCCGGACATCATATTTGTTGATATCATGATGCCCCGACTGGATGGCTACCAGACCTGCGCACTCATCAAGAACAATTCCTCTTTCAAAAAGACGCCGGTTATCATGCTCTCGAGCAAGGACGGCCTTTTCGACAAGGCAAAAGGCCGGATCGTTGGCTCGGACCAGTATCTGACCAAACCGTTCAGCAAGGATGAGCTGCTTAATACTATTCGCCAGTACATTCCACAGGCGCAACAGTAAACCTGCTGACACCAGTAATTATCGAGGAAAACATGGCCCGCATTCTGATTGTTGACGACTCGCCAACAGAAGTTAAAAAAATTTCCACCATCCTGGAAAAACACCAGCACGAAGTGCTGACCGCCGACAACGGTGCAGACGGCGTGGCCAAAGCCCGCGCAGAAACCCCGGACCTGGTTCTGATGGACGTGGTTATGCCTGGTCTCAACGGCTTTCAGGCCACTCGCCAGCTAACCCGCGCGCCTGAAACCGCGTCCATTCCGGTTGTGATCGTGACCACCAAGGATCAGGAAACCGACCGCGTGTGGGGAACCCGCCAGGGTGCCAAGGGTTACCTGGTCAAGCCGGTTAACGAAGACGACCTGATCAAAACAATCAACAGCCTGATTGCCTGATCCCTAACCGTGGAGTAAGCATGTCCGCCCAGGCCGCCCCTTTTGCCGTTCTGACGGATATCGCCCAGCGCAGCCGGTCACTAGCCGCCGGCCTGCCCGAACAACAGGAAGCCGTTGAACTCTGGAACGGCATCGGGTTTGTTCTGGCGGGTGAGCGCTATGTCGCACCCATGGGTGAAGTCACCGAAATCCTGCATGTCCCCCGGTTTACCCACATTCCGGGGGTTCGCTCGTTTCTGATGGGTGCTGCCAATGTCCGTGGCCGCCTTCTGCCCCTGGTTGACCTTGCGGGCTTCTTCGATGTTCCCCGATCCTCCCGCAGCATGCGTGAACGTCGGGTTCTGGTAATTGAAGAAGGCGACGTGTTCAGCGGCCTGGTGGTCGATTCGGTACTGGGCATGCAGTACTTTGCAAAAGACAGTTTCAGGGCCACTCCTGACGGAGTGCCCGACACCGTTCGTCCGTTCGTAACCGGTGGTTATGAGCGCAACGAGGAAGTCTGGAAAGTGTTCTCGGCCGCCGACCTGGTGGAAGACGAACGCTTTCTCGATGTCGCACAGTGGTAAGGGTGAGAGTACTGGCAGGAACGTCACCCTGACCGTCTGAAACCCGTTACAACAACTTGCCATTTCCAGAAAGAAAGAGGCCGGGAGCCAGAAAATGAAAAACAGAGCCGGAAGACTCAGCATGGGACAGGGAGGCAACAGACTGGTTGCTGGCCTGATCGCTGCGCTGATTGCACTCACCGTCCTGCTCGTTGTGGTCCTGTTCATTATCAATACGGACAGCCAGAACGATCAGGAATACATCGCCAACACCGCCGAAATGCGGGTGCTCTCCCAGGAGATCGCGAAGAACGCCACCGAGGCCGCCGGCGGCACCGCCGAAGCCTTCAACCAGCTTCGCCGCTCCCGGGATGACTTCCAGCAGCTCTGGTCATTCGTCTCAGAAGGTAATCCGGCCACCGGCCTGCCTGCCAGTGAAATGGCACAGCAGAGCGGCGTTCAACAGAACTGGAACACGGTTCGGGACAACGCCGACAGCATCCTGTCTACCCGGGATGCGGTACTTGGCCTTCACGAAGTAGCCCGTACTCTGAACGAAACCATTCCTCAATTGCAGGTGGAGTACGATGACATCGTACAGATCCTGCTCGACAACAATGCACCAGCGGAGCAGATCGCTCTGGCCCAGCGCCAGTCTCTGCTCGCAGAACGTATCGTTCGCTCGGTTAACAACGTACTCTCCGGTGACGAAGATGCGGTTATCGCCGCCGACCGCTTCGGCCGTGACGCCAGTCTGTTCGGCCGGGTACTGGACGGCCAGCTTAATGGCAACCCGGCCATGGGCATCTCCCGGGTAGCCGATGAAGACGCCATTTATGGCCTGGAGGCCGTCGATGAGCTGTTCGAATTCGTTTCCCAGAACGTTGATGCGATCCTTGAAGCCTCTCCCGACCTCTTCAAGGTTCGTACCGCTGCCAGCGACATCTTCCAGAACTCAGAGATCCTGCTTTCCGAGCTCTCCGTTCTGGCCGACGGGTTTGCTCGTCAGTCCAGCTCACGCTTCATCAGCCCGACCCTGGCCTTCTTCCTGCTGGCGGCCATGGTCGCCATCGTAGTGGTTATCGGTGTGGCCCTGTATCGCGATGCCCAGGCCCGCCTGTCTGCCACCCAGGAGCAGAACGAACAGAACCAGAACGCGATCCTGCGACTGCTGGACGAACTGGCCGACCTGGCTGACGGTGACCTGACCACCGAGGCCACGGTAACCGAGGACTTCACCGGTGCCATCGCGGACTCCATCAACTACGCGATCGACCAGATGCGCGGACTGGTACAGGCGATTCGTGGCACCGCGGTACGGGTAGCGTCAGCCGCCCAGGAAACCCAGGCTACGGCCATGCACCTGGCCGATGCTTCCGAGCACCAGGCCCAGGAAATTGCCGGTGCTTCCGCTGCGGTTAACGAGATGGCGGTGTCCATCGACCAGGTATCCTCCAACGCCGCCGAATCCTCAGCGGTTGCAGAGCGGTCGGTTGCGATCGCCAAGAAAGGCGCGGAAGTGGTACAGAACACCATCCGCGGCATGGACAACATCCGTGAGCAGATCCAGGAAACCTCCAAGCGGATCAAGCGACTGGGTGAATCTTCCCAGGAGATCGGTGACATCGTATCGTTGATCAACGACATCGCCGACCAGACCAACATCCTCTCCCTCAACGCAGCAATCCAGGCCTCCATGGCCGGTGATGCGGGCCGGGGCTTCGCGGTGGTTGCGGACGAAGTTCAGCGCCTGGCGGAACGTTCTTCTGCAGCAACCAAGCAGATTGAGGCACTGGTTAAGACGATCCAGTCGGATACCAACGAAGCCGTTATCTCCATGGAACACACCACCGCTGAGGTGGTCCGTGGTGCCCGCCTGGCTCAGGACGCGGGTATCGCCCTCGAGGAAATCGAGAACGTATCCATGTCTCTGGCGGAACTGATCCAGAACATCTCTAACGCTGCCCGTCAGCAGTCGTCCTCTGCGGCGCACATTTCCAACACGATGAACGTCATCCAGGAAATCACCTCGCAGACCTCATCCGGTACCAACGCCACCGCGAAGTCTATCGGTAACCTTGCCGAGATGGCGTCTGAGCTGCGGTCCTCCGTTGCCGGCTTCACGCTGCCAGACGAGGAGCTTGCAGATCAGGAGCAAGAGGAAGACAACGACGTACCGGTGGTCAGCTGATCACCGGCCCGGGGCGAATGACGGTTTATGGCTCAGATGCATAACCAGCTGTCACCCGCCGAAGGCATATGGGCACTGCGCCGACTTCCGGAGATGGATGAGGCGCAGTTCAACCAGTGGCAAACCCTGTTGGAGCATCGCACCGGCATTACCCTGACGGCCGAACGCCGTTCGTTCCTGGAAACCAACCTGGGCATACGAATGCGGGAAATCGGCTGCAGCAGCTACCAGGCCTACTACGAGAAAATCGTCAACGGCCCGGATGCAGTCAGGGAATGGGCAACACTGGTAGACCGCCTGACGGTTCAGGAAACCCGCTTCTTCCGGGACCCTGACGCCTTTCGGCTGGTAGCAGACTATGTTCTGACCCGCCCCCGGGAGCAGTTCCGAAAACGCGCACTGGAAGCCTGGAGTGTTGGCTGCTCAACCGGCGAAGAGCCATACACCCTGGCAATGATCCTCAATGAGTGCATGGGGCAACTGGCACTGCAGCCCCTGTTTGGCGTCACCGGCTCCGACATCAGTCTGCCCGCCATCGAGAAGGCACGACAGGGGCAGTTCAATGCTCGCAAGTTGCTGGGCATGGACGAAGACATGAAAGCCCGGTATTTCCGTCCATCAGAGCGGAATACCGTTGAGATTGTGAACAGCATCCGTGACCGCGTCTGTTTTACCAGGCTCAATGTCCTGGACCTGGACAAGGCACCGATGCACGGCATGAACATTATCTTCTGCCAGAACCTGCTGATCTACTTCCGCCGCTGGCGCCGGCGGGAAATTGTCAAACGGCTCGCAGAGCGTCTGGCACCGGGGGGGTTACTGGTGCTTGGCCAGGGTGAACTGACCGACTGGCAGCCACCGGGCCTGCAGAGGGTTCCCTCGGAACATGTACTGGCGTGGATCAAACGTCAGTCCGACGAAGAATAACCGGAGTGGTTATGGGCAATCACCATGACAGTATCGCCCTCGACTGGGTTCGGGGCGAAATACAGGACACGCTGACCCAGGGCCAGCATGCACTTGAAGCGTACGTCGATAATCGTGACGATACCGCACGCCTGCGCTTCTGCCTGAACTACCTCCATCAGGTACACGGTACCCTGCAGATGGTGGAACTCTACGGTGCAGCCCTGCTCACCGAAGAGATGGAAAAGCTGACCCAGGCTGTCCTGAACGAAACCGTCACCAGTGTTGATGACGCCGTTGAAGTGCTGATGCAGGCCATACTGCAGTTGCCCCAGTACCTTGAACACCTCGGCAGCAGTCGTGATGATTTTCCGATGGTGTTGCTGCCGCTGCTGAACGATCTCCGGGCCGCCCGAGGCGAAGCCCTTTTGTCGGACACCTCACTGTTCAAGCCCGACCTCAGCCCATCCCGAATCCGGGTAAACAGCAAAGTCTCCGAACGACTGCATGACCCTAAGGTTCTCGGCCATCTGCGCAAGCTGCGGCAGATGTACCAGTTTGCCCTTGCCGGCGTGGTTCGGGAGGCCGACCTGGCCGCCCATTTTGATTACATGCAGAAGGTGATCCAACGCCTGATTCGCCTGTGCCAGAAAACACCACGCGGTGAACTCTGGAAGGCCGCCAGCGCTTTTGTGGAAACCCTTCGTGCCAACGTGAATCCGGTCAACACTGCGGTCAAATCCCTGCTGCGGGAGCTGGACGCCGAGATTCGACGGCTGACCGACGAGCACGCCGATATTCTGCAGCAGCCAGTACCGGAAGCCCTGTTCAAGCACCTGCTGTACTACGTGGCACGGGCCCGTGACCTGGACAGCCCGCAGGTCAATGCACTCCGGGACGCCTATCAGCTAACCAGCGCGTTGCCATCCGAAGACGACGTTGACGCTGCCCGCACTCGCGTGTCCGGCCCGGGCCGCGATGCCATTCATTCTGTTGTCAGCGCCCTGAACGAGGAGCTGGCCCGCCTGAAAGATCAGCTCGACCTGTTCGTGCGCGCCGAACTGCGCCAGAACACCGAGCTTGACGAACTGCTGCCGGGCCTTCGCCAGGTTGCCAACACCCTGGCCGTTCTGGGCCTCGGCATCCCCCGCAAGGTGGTAACCGAACAGGTTGAACTGGTCGAGAAACTGTGTGGCCAGGCCGAGCCCGCCGACGATGGCACCCTGATGGACATCGCCGGGGCTCTGCTCTATGTAGAAGCCAGCCTTGCCGGCCTGGACAGTGACCGGCGGACTGACGTTGAGTCGGGCAGCCAGGATGACGAACGCCCCAATATGGGCAGTCTCGAGTTGGGCGACGCCAGTGAAGCCCTGCTCCGGGAGTCGCGCAACACCCTCGAGCAGGTCAAGTCGGCTATCGTCAACTTTATTGCCTCGCAATGGGATACCCGGGAAATCGACCACGTTCCCGGCCTGCTGCACAGCATTCGTGGCGGCCTCAGCCTGGTGCCGCTGGATCGCGTGACAGATATGCTGGCCTCGGCTGAGCGCTATGTTTCTGACGTGTTGCTGAGCAACAAACAGGTACCTGACTGGAAACAGCTGGACACCCTGGCCGATGCCATTACCAGTATCGAGTATTACCTGGAGCGTCTGGCGGAAGGCATCAGCGACAATGATTCCATTCTGAGAGTGGCCGAAGACAGCCTGGCCGGGCTTGGCTTCCCGGTGGGCCAGGAGCCTACCTGGAATCTCGACCGGCAGGAGGCCGAATCGACTTCCATGCCTGAGATGGCTGCTCAGGAACCGGCTCAAACGCCGGATGTCGCCAAGGCATCTGACGACGAACTGGTCGATGACGAAATTCTCGGTATTTTCGTGGAGGAGGCCGAAGAGGTTCTCCAGACCATCCATGAATTCTACCCGCGCCTGCGCCAGAGCCACGATGATCGCGAGGCACTGACCGAAGTGCGCCGCGCCTTCCATACGCTTAAAGGCAGTGGTCGTCTGGTAGGTGCTTCCAGTATCGGCGAACTGGCCTGGTCGGTTGAGAACCTGCTGAACCGGGTGATCGATCAGACCATCAAGCCCAGTGACGACCTGTTTGCACTGGTCGATGAAGTTAACAGCCGGATTCCATCACTGATTAACGAATTCAGGGATGGCCACAGCAGCGGTGATGTTGCCGAACTGATCGAACGGGCCGAAGCCCTGGCCACCACACGCCGGGCCGATGCTGAGGAAGCTCCTGCACCGGCTGAGCCACCAGAAACTGCCGAAGCCAGCGCCGGCGCTGAAACGGCACAACCTGATGAGCCGGTGACGGAAGAGTTGGCGGAGCCAGACACCATCGAGGCCAGTGACAGCGACGATCTGATCGACGATGAGATTCTGGAGATTTTCATCGAAGAAGCCGGTGAAGTGCTCGACACCATCCGTGAATACCTGCCAATGCTGCTACGCCAGCATGACGACCGCACTGCCCTGGCGGAAGTCCGCCGTGCCTATCATACCCTGAAAGGCAGTGGCCGGATGGTCGGCGCTGAGGTGATTGGTGAACTGGCCTGGTCTGTCGAAAACATGCTCAACCGGGTTATCGACGGCAGCATTTTCATGAACGATGACGTTGCCAAGCTGGTTCAGGACGTGACCGATGCCGTCCCTGCACTGGTTACCGACTTTGAGCAACGCCGCCCTGCCAGCCTCGATACCTCTGTTATGCAGGCCCGGGCAACTGCCCTGGCCAACGGCGAGATTCCGGACGCCACCTCCATGCCCCCGGCGGAAGCCGAGATAGGCGATGAAGGCCAGACAGCCCAGGATGCCGATCAGGAAAGTTCCGAGCCGGAATACGATGCGATAGCCGGTGAGGCGGAACAGGACGTCGACCCTGTTCTTCTCGACATCTTTGAGAACGAGACCGAAACCCATCTGCAAACCCTGAAGGATTACCTGGCCGCCGCCGGCGACAAAACATCGGTCGCCTACACCGATGATCTTTCCAGGGCACTCCACACGCTCAAAGGCAGCGCCCACACCGCAGGTATCGGCCCCATCGCCGAGGTTATCACGCCGCTCGAGCGTTTTGTCAAAGAGTCCCGGGCCCAGAACAAGCGCGCGGACCGGGATGTTCTGGAACTGATCGAACAGGCCAGCCGTTACCTGACCGACGGTCTGGCTCAGCTCAGAAGCAATCCGCAAGGTGCTCTGGAAGGCACCGATCAATATTTGGCAAGACTGCAACAGATAAGCCAGCAAACCCTGCTGTCCCATTCGCTGTCTGACGACGAGCAGCCGTCGCAGCAGGCGCCGTCGCAACTGGTTCAGCTGTTTCTCGGTGAAGGTCTGGACATTGTTCTGGACGCGGAATCAATCCTTGACGACTGGGCACAGCATCCCGAGCGCACCGACTCGCTAGCCACCTTGCGCGAGGAGTTGGAGCAACTGACCCGTGGTGCATCCGATGCCGGCCTGGCCGACGTGGCCAACCTGGCTGCCGCCCTGACCCGCACCTATACCGCGGTCGCAGAAAACCAGCTGACACCGGGCGACGACTTCTTCGCCACCGTTCGCCCCGCCCAGGAACAACTGATCAACCTGATGGATCAAGTGGCTGCTGGTCTCGCCACCGAACCCAGCGACGGTTTGATCGAAGAGCTCGACGAACTGACCCGCGCGTCATCACAAACCGGTCAGGAACCGAGCGAATTTGACCAGCAGTTCACGGAAGATCTCGAGGAAATCGACCTGAGTCTCGAACTGGAAGAGCTGGACCAAGGTACGCCAGAACCCTCCGAGGTCGAGCAGCCGCCGCTGCCGGAACTGTCCTCGGATGACAGCGATATTGACGAGGAACTGGCGGAAATCTTCCTCGAGGAAGCCCGCGACCTGATCAACTCCACCGCCGATGCTTTGCACAGCTGGAGCGAAGATACCGGCAACCTGGACATCCTGCGCCTGCTGCAGCGTGACCTCCATACCCTCAAGGGCGGTGCACGCCTTGCCGACATCCCCTCGGTCGGCGACCTGTCCCACGAACTTGAGAACCTGTTCGAGGGACTGACCGAGCAGAAGTTTGCCGTCACCGACACCCTGTCTGATCTGCTGTTCCGCTGCCATGACCGCCTGGCAGGCATGGTAGACGCCTTGGAAACACAGGAGCAACCAAGGCCGGCGCCGGATCTGATCGACGAAATCCACGCCTACATCGATACCGCACGGGGCTCACGCCCGGTCACCGACGTCAGCCTCTCTGACACCCCAGACGTGTCCGAAGACCAAGAGCTGCCGCTGCCCGAGGCTGACGAAGCACCAGACGAGACCACTGCGGAAGACGAATTACAGGCTACCGACCTCTCTCACCTTGATCCCGAATTGGTAGGCATTTTCCTTGAAGAAGCCTATGACCTGATCAACTCCACCGGCAGCTCGTTACATGCCTGGAGTGAAGACCCGTCGGATCGTGAAGTCGCTGCCGTCCTGCAACGGGAAGTGCACACCCTCAAGGGTGGTGCCCGCATGGCAGGTGTCGACGCTATCGGTGACCTGACCCACGTGCTGGAAGACCTATTCGAGAAGGTAGCCGAAGGCCAGATCGACGCCAGCGGGGAAATGACTGACCTGCTGTTTGCCTGCCACGATCGTCTGGCCCAGATGGTCGAACAGGTTGCCACCCAGAAGCCCTGCCCACCGGCCAGTGAACTGGTTCAGCAGGTGGAAGCGATTCTGCGGGGCGAGTCCCCTGCAACGTTGCAGGCCCTGCCTGTCGCAGGTCTGGAAGAGTTTGAAGAGCCGGAAGCCGAAGAACAGGCTGCGGAGACCATGACCGAGCCCGGCGCTGTCGCCGAAGAGGATCATGCCGAAACGCTGACAGCGGCCTCCGATGACGACCTGATCGGCATTTTCCTGGATGAAGGCCTGGAGATCCAGGACGCCATCACCGAATGCCTCGACCAGTGGCGTGAAGAACCGGACGAACTGGCCGGCATAACCCGATTGCAGCAGGAATTGCACACTCTCAAGGGTGGCGCCCGACTGTCTGACGTCGATCCGATCGCCGACCTTGCCGAAGCCTGGTCGGATGCACTGGACACACTGGTATCGGGCGGTAACGGTCAGCAAGGTCTGCTGAAGCTCAGCGATCGTGCCCTCGCCAGCCTCAAGTCCATGCTCGACACCATTGAGGCAGGCAACAAGCCAGCACCGGCCAACGACCTGATTGCCGACTTCCAGGCCGCCGGCCAGATTGCAGACGACCTCCCGGAAGCACCAGAGGCCAGCGCCGGAACAGAAGCCGACTCTGATGCGATTGATCCGGAAGTGCTGGAGATCTTCCTGGAAGAGGCCGGCGAGATCATGGACCAGCTCGAGCAACTGTTGGATGACTGGCGCAAAGAGCCGGCCAACCATCATTTCAACCAGGAAGCACAGCGCGCCCTGCACACCCTTAAGGGTGGTGCCCGGTTGTCGCAGCTCAGCGAATTGGGAGACAAGGCCCACGCCTTTGAAACCCGCCTGATTGACCTGGGTGGAAATGCTCCGGACGACAGCCAGTGGCAGGCGATTACCGAAGACCACGACACAATCATTGGTTTGGTGTCAGCTATCCGCACTCGCTTCGAGTCGGGTGCACCGGTTATTGCACCGTCACAGACACAGCCTGATTCAACGCAGCCAGAGCCGGCACCTGAGCGGCCAGCCGAGGTACCGGCGCCACAACCAGAAGCACCCGCCAAACCGGCCCCGGAGCAGCCTAAGCCAGCCAAGACCCCGGCCAAAGCACGCAACAAGGCTGCCGAAGCCCAGAGAGCAGCCCAGGAAACCATCCGGGTATCTGCACCGCTGCTGGACGAGCTGGTCAATCTGGCTGGTGAAACCAGTATTACCCGCGGTCGTCTTGAGCAGCAAACCAGCGATTTCAGCCACACCCTGGATGAAATGGCCGCCACCATCGAACGTTTGCGCGAACAGCTGCGCCGGATGGATATCGAAACCGAGGCCCAGATTCTGTTCCGGGCCGAACAGGAACACGGCCCAGACTACGGCGATGACTTCGATCCGCTGGAGATGGACCGTTACTCATCGATCCAGCAGCTGTCCCGGGCACTGTCCGAGTCATCCTCTGACCTTGCCGACCTGAGGGAAACCCTGGCCGACCGGGTACGGGATACCGAAACCCTGCTGGTGCAGCAGTCCCGGATCAACACGGAACTCCAGGAGGGTCTGATGAAGACCCGGATGATTCCGTTCGCCTCGATGGTGCCACGCCTGCGCCGTATCGTGCGCCAGATCAGCGGCGAGCTGGGCAAGAAAGTGGACTTTGATGTGCGCAACGCCGAAGGCGAAATGGACCGCAACATTCTGGAACGCATGATCGCGCCTCTGGAACACATGCTGCGTAACGCCCTGGACCACGGCATTGAAACCCCGGAAGAGCGCAAGAAAGCCGGCAAGCCCACCACCGGTGAAGTTGTGCTGTCACTGACCCGTGAAGGCGGCGACGTGGTACTGCGTATGATGGACGACGGCAAGGGCATCCCTGCCAACATCATCCGCGACAAAGCCGTTCGCCAGGGGCTGATGCGGGCTGATGAAGACCTGTCAGAGCGGGAAATCCTGCAGTTTATCCTGCAGCCCGGCTTCTCCACCGCCCAACAGGTTACCCAGATCTCCGGCCGTGGCGTGGGTATGGACGTGGTTGGCAGCGAAATCAAACAGCTGGGCGGTAGCCTCGATATCGACTCCGCTCTGGGCCGTGGCACCACCTTTACCGTGCGCCTGCCGTTTACGGTGTCGGTCAACCGTGCCCTGATGGTTGCCACGGGTGAAGACTTCTACGCCATTCCGCTCAATACCATCGAGGGTATTGTGCGGGTCAGCACCTACGAGCTGGAAGAGTACTACAAGCCGGATGCCCCCATGTACGAATACGCCGGCCAGCAATACCGCCTGCAGTACCTGGGCAGCCTGCTGAACAGCGATCACCATCCGAAACTGCAGGGCCAGGCATTACCGTTGCCGGTGATTCTGGTGCGCGGTGCCGAACAGCCCATGGCACTGCAAGTAGACCACCTGATGGGCAGCCGGGAAATCGTTGTTAAATCCCTGGGCCCGCAGTTCAGTACGGTGCGCGGTGTGTCCGGTGCCACCATTCTGGGTGACGGTAACGTGGTGGTGATTCTTGACCTGCCAGCGATGATTCGTTCCGACATTCTGTCCGAACGGCAACGCCTGGCGAACCTCGAAAAAGCTCGGGAAACCAGCCGCTACGAAGAGAAGATCACCACGGTTATGGTGGTGGACGACTCGGTGACCGTGCGCAAGGTTACCTCCCGCTTGCTGGAACGGAACGGCATGGAAGTCATTACCGCGAAGGACGGTCTGGATGCGGTGGCCCAGCTTCAGGATCATCGCCCGGACATCATTCTGCTGGACATCGAAATGCCGCGGATGGATGGTTTCGAAGTGGCCAGTTTCGTGCGCCACGACGACAACCTCAAGGAAACTCCGATCTGCATGATCACTTCCCGGACCGGCGAGAAACACCGCGAACGGGCACTGTCAATCGGGGTCAACGAATACCTGGGCAAACCGTTCCAGGAAGCCGAACTGCTTGACACCATCAAGCGGTTGACCGGGAATCAGTGATGGCCGGCCAATCTGGCCGGCCCGGGGTCGGGATTGTGTCCGACGCGGTCCTGCAACGCCATCGGTTGCAGGCCGCCACCGGCAAATTCGGCCTGGAAGTGTCATTCTCAGGCGATCCGTCGCGACTCATGAACTATCCGGAATTCCCGGATGCGTGCCTTTGGCTGGTCACGCTGGAGGATGAGGCTGATCATCCGGCGCTGTTTGATCATTTACTGGAAAACACCGATGCCCCGGTACTGTTCGGAGTTGACCAGGCCCCCAAGCCCGGCAGCACCGAGTATTTCCGCTGGGAACGGCGGCTGGTGGACAAGCTGGAGCAACAACTTGGCCACCTGGAAGAACTGGATACCGCCAATGATCTGGAAGAGTTGGTGGAAGCCGTGCCGGCGGCTCACTCAGCGCCGGAACTGCCTCACTGGATTGCACCGGCAGCGCCGGGTTCACTGGCAGAGGACGTCTGGGTGCTGGGGGCTTCCCTTGGTGGGCCTGCTGCGGTCAAAACGTTTCTGGACCACCTGCCACCGGGATTACCGGTAGGGTTTGTGTACGCCCAGCATATTGATGGTAACTTCACCGAGGTTCTGACCCGGGTTCTGGGCAGGCATGCCCATTACCAGCTCAAACAGGCGGCAGAAGGCTACCGGGTACGCAACGGTGATGTGGTGTTGATGCCGGTAGAGCGGGAATGGGGGTTCGACACCCTGGGCCAACTGACAGAGCGTAATAGCCCATGGCCTGGCCCTTACGGCCCGTCCATTGACCAGGTTCTGCTCAACGTGGCTGATTACTACGGTAAACGTTGCCACGCCATTCTGTTTTCCGGTATGGGCAACGATGGGGCCATTGCAGCCCCTATGCTGAAAGCCTACGGCAGCCGCATATGGGTGCAGGAAAGCAGTAGTTGCGGCAACAGTTCGATGCCGGATTCGGTCGCCGCGACCGGCTGCAGTAGTTTTTGCGGCACCCCGGAGCAACTGGCCAGGGAATTGGTAAAAACCATAGAGAACAACTGCCTGCTCAAAAGCCGGCAAAAACGGGATTCCGCTTGAGGTAACACATCATGAAAGAAAACAGCCAGTCCCTCTCCTGTGTCATGATCCCGGTCAGTGACCGGCAACTGCTGTTGCCCAACGTGTCGATCGCAGAGGTGGTGGATTTCAACAGCACCGACGCCGGCGCCAGTACCCCGGAATGGCTGGTGGGCTTTCTGGACTGGCGTGGCCTTACACTGCCGGTCATATCCTATGACGCGGCCAACGGCGGAATCCTGACTGTGCCCGGAGACAACCGGGGCAGAATCATTGTGCTCAATACCATCGGTGACAGCCATCAGCAAGCTCCGTTCATGGCGCTGGTCACCCAGGGCATTCCCAGCCAGGCCCGACTGGTGGAGGAGCAGATCCGGAAACTGGACGGCGAAGCCGGCCCGGCTGACCTCATGCAGGTGGAAGTCGACGGCGAAGCTGCCTGGATCCCCAACCTTGAGTACCTGGAGTCACTGGCGCTGACCGCCAGGCACTGATGACCATCCGGTCACACCCGTAGCAGTACTGCCTGCAAATGTTATAATGTTTCAAACTTTGCAGGATCCAGACTATGCCGGAACGCGCGCTTCCTTACCGCCCGCACAACCATGAGGCCTGTGTCAGCCAGGCTTTAGCGGATGCCCGGGCCATTTGCCGACAACAGAATGCCCGCCTGACCCCCATTCGTGAGCGGGTACTGGAACTGATCTGGCAATCTCACAAGCCGCTCGGGGCCTACGACATTCTCGCCATGCTGAGTACCGAGGGCCATAACGCCGCACCACCCACCGTGTATCGGGCCCTGGATTTCCTGTTGCAATACGGTCTGGTGCACCGGATTGCCTCCCTGAACGCCTTTACCGGCTGCACCCATGCCGGTGAACATCACCGGGGCACCTTCCTGATCTGCCGCCAATGCGGCAATGTGCTTGAACTGGACGTGCCGGACGTCTCACGGGCGGTTGAGGCCGCGGCAGCCGAGGTGGCCTTTCAGCCAGAAGAGGTCACCCTGGAAGTGGCCGGCCTGTGCCCCCGGTGCCGGGGAGAATCCGGCCATGCCTGATACCCTGGTTCAGTTGAATCAGTTGACCGTGCAGTTCGATGATCGACCGGTGGTGGACCGGGTGGAGATGACGGTTCGCAGGGGCGACATCATCACCATCATCGGCCCCAACGGTGCCGGTAAAACCACCCTGATCAAAGCCGTCCTGGGCATCCAGAAACCCAGCTCCGGGAAGGTCTCGCTGGCTAATGGGCTGGTCATTGGCTATGTCCCCCAGCACCTGTCACTGGAGGCGACCCTCCCTCTGAGCGTGCGTCGGTTCATGCTGTTGAGCGGCCGTTCCGGGGCAGAATGCGAGGCCGCCCTGGAACGCACGGGGGTCCGGCACCTGCTTGACGCTTCGGTGCACCACCTGTCTGGCGGCGAAAAGCAGCGGTTGTTACTGGCCAGGGCACTGGCGCGGCAGCCGGACCTTCTGGTGCTGGACGAACCTGCCCAAGGGGTTGATATCAACGGCCAGGCATCCCTGTATGACTTGATCCGCCAACTGCGGGATGAGCTCAATTGTGGCGTGATCATGATTTCCCACGATCTGCACCTGGTCATGGCAGCCACCGACAAAGTCATCTGCCTGAACCAGCACGTGTGTTGCAGCGGTTTCCCGGCGGATATTTCCCACGACCCGGCATTTATCGAAACCTTTGGCCACCAGGTGGCAGAATCCTTGGCTGTCTATCATCACCAGCACAACCATCGCCACAACCTGCACGGTGACATTGTTACCAGCACGGACGTTCAGGGAGCCTGTGACCATGAGCATCATTGATTCGGTGCTGGGGGATTTTTTCTGGCGAGCCCTCATAGGCGGACTGGGTGTCGCGCTGGTAGCCGGCCCCCTGGGCTGCTTCGTGGTCTGGCGACGAATGGCGTATTTTGGTGACACCCTGGCCCATTCCGCGTTACTCGGCATCGCCCTGAGCTTCCTGATCAGCGTTCCGCTGAATCTGGGCGTGATCATTACCTGCGTCACCATTGCCATAGCCCTGGTATTGCTGTCGCGAACCCGGGCATTGGCCACCGACACCTTACTGGGCATTCTGGCCCACAGTGCCCTGGCCATCGGTCTGGTCACCCTGAGTTTCATGCCAGATGTGCGGGTTGACCTGACCGGCCTGCTGTTCGGTGACCTGCTGGCCATGAGCCGCCAGGACCTGCTGTGGATCTACGGCGGCGCAGCTTTTGTGTTGTCCCTGTTGGCGATTCTCTGGCGCGGGCTCTTGATGAGCACCATTCACGAGGAACTGGCCCGGGTGGAAGGGATACCGGTAGAGCGGCTGCGCCTGGCGCTGATGCTGATGTTTTCCCTGGTAATCGCGGTGGCCATGAAGATTGTCGGGGTGTTGCTGATTACTGCATTGCTGATTATTCCAGCGGCCACGGCCAGGCGCCTGGCCAGAAACCCGGAACACATGATGGCACTGGCGGTGGTGTTCGGCTTTATAGCCGTGGCGGGCGGTCTGACGCTGTCCTGGCACCTGGATTCCCCAGCCGGGCCGTCGGTGGTGGTGACCGCATTCCTGGCTTTTTTGCTGGTGTACGGTACCGCCCGGAGCGCCAGCCGATAACCGCTTACTTCTTTCGAAAGCGGCGGAGCTGGTCTAGAGTAATCTGGACAACCTTTCAGCAACAACTCCAGAGGCATTCAGCATGGACAGCGACCTCTCTGACATCCATGGTCCGGGCCCGCGCCGGCCAGGCCTCTGGCCCGGGCTATGGGCCCCGGCCACTGTTCTGGTTTTCGGCGTCATTCTCAGCCTGATGACCGCCCGCTTCGCCTCTGATCTGACTTATCAGCTTGCCTACCAGCATTATCAGGCCCAGCATCAATCGCTGGTCAGCCAGGTAGTCATCCATCTTGCCCGCGTATCGCAGGAGAACGAACAGCTTCCAGAGCTCCGGAATACCCTGGCAAGGGGACTTCCTGACGGCGTCAGTCTCAGAGTAGATACCCTTGAGCGCCACACAAAGAAACCTCTGATACAGCTGGGCAGCGCTCGACATCCGGCAGGTAATGACGCCCTGAGAACCGAATTGCACACCAGCGGCCGGCACTGGATGGTGACGACTTTGCCGGATACCCAGTTTCTCGCGTCGCCGGCCCGGCGTATGGGGTGGCTCGTTGGCGCCAGTGGCGGGATGATTACCGCCGTGGCAACGCTGCTCGTCCTCGCCCTCTGCCGGCAGGCTGCCCGGAAAGACGACAACGGTCATCGGTTGGCCAGGCTGAACAGGATCGCTGACCAACGGATCACCAACTTGCAGGTCGAGAAGAACGTGCTGCGCCAGGCACTGAATGACAGCGAATCCCGCAGTCGGGACCTGGTCGCGCTGTCGGGAGCCATTGTCAGCGAACTGGATGAACAGGGGCAGATAGGATTCGTATCGGCACAGGTAGCGGATGTGCTGGGACTGGCGCCGTCAGACCTTGTCAACCGGCCGTTCAGCGAACTGGTCGCCGAGCCCGACCGTGAACGCTTCGACCAGTGCCTGGCCGCAGCCCGGCAAGAGGCCACCCTGGCCAGGGTAGATGTGAATCTGTTGCACCGCAGCGCCGAGCGGACGGTCCCGGCGGTGGTGCGGGTGATGGTATTGAAGGACCCGATCCACGGAGTGACAGGCTTCAGACTGAGCGCACTCAAGATTGCCAATGGCTACAATGGCTGAACCTGATCCAGCAGGCGCCCGCTCTCCACAAGTTCGAGGAACTCGTCCCCCAGCCGGTCACTCTCGGCAATGGATGCGCGCCAGGATCGTTCACGGCCTGAGTCGTCGCCAAGGTACTTCTCGAAGTCTTTCCGGTCTGGCAGTTTGCGGTCCGGCAGGCTGTCCAGATACGCCCGGGACGGGGAGACCAGCAGCACATCCTGTAATCGGGTGGCATCGCCCCGGCGCCACGGCAAAGTCTTGTCAAACCAACCCGGCACTACCTTATCGGTAAAGTGCGGGTACAGGATGATGCCCGGTTGCTCGTAGGGCAGATCCAGGTGGTAGTCCAGCAGCCCGCCATCCCGGTAGACGCCATCCGGGGCTCCGGGAATATTCCGAACACCGGACATAACCAGCGGAATTGAAGCGGAGGCCAGTAGCGCAGGCAGCAGATTGTCCCCAGACAGCGCCACTTCATGGCTAGGAAAATCCACCAGCTTGGACACCGGCGTCCTGATGCGGGCATCGTGCACGATACCCCGCTCCATGAATCGGCCAAGGTGGCGACGACTGACCATATTGGCGCTGATTGCACTCATCAGGCCCAGACCCAGGCGGCCCCTGGCGTCGTGTTCCAGCAAGCCCAGGCTGCGCACAACCACCACATTCAAACGGTACCAGGGGTGATTGAGGATATACTCCTCCCGCCCACCCAAAAGTTCTTCCAGAAACAGAACACTCTTGCGGGACACCTCGGCGGCACTGACCCCCTTGGCAAAACGCTGGCTGGTATAGAGTTCCGCCAGCCTGGCTAGTTGGCCTTTCGGATCGTTGGATGAGGCAATCGCCGCGAACCGCCAGCTGCCGATGGACGAGCCGATCAGCACCCGCTCTTGCGGTGCCCGGGGCAACCAGTCACCGAAGATGGCCTTGTCCAGACCGCTGATTCCCAGGGCTTTCGGGCCACCGGCGGCGCCGGGTATCACATGGACGTCCGCCGGTGTTAAAGGCTTGTCCCTCAGGCGCTGAAGGGCCCGTCGCCCAGCCCGGATGGTCAGCGCCGGTGTTCGGATCTGGATTGCAGTCATCACGTGTTCCTGCTTACGGTTCTGGTCAAAGTCCCGGGAGTTTATCGAAACCTGCAGTGGCCAGCCAATAACTCCGTGCTAGACTTGAGCCATCAGTGTTTCAGGGAAGTATGCCAGCCATGAGCTGCAGGAGTAGGCTGTGAACCTTTTTGCCTCGCCGGATACCATGGCGACCAATCCAACCCTTGCAGTATTGGGTTTCAAACGTCAGCTGGTGTACCACCTGCATATCTGGGCCTTTATCGCCGTGGCACCTCTGGTGATGGTGCAATGGCAACACGGTAACTTTCTGCTGTCTGCCCTTCTGATTCTGTTCTGTGTCAACGCAGCCCTGGTAATCCTGTTCCTGCGGTTGCGCAGTGTCTATTTCCTGAAAGGGCGCCTGTTTCCGATTCTTGCCGTGGTCTGCGCGGCCTACTCGACATCCATTAACGGTCACGCTGGTCTTTACTGGGCCTATCCAGCGGCTATCGCACTGTTTTTCCTGTTACCGCTGAAAGAAGCCATTGTCTGCAACATCATTTTTGTCAGCGTCATGGCCGTGGTGTCATTCCTTCAGTTTCCCGAAGCCGATTTCTGGCGGATCACCTTCTCCCTGGGGCTGAGTTGCCTGTTTGCCATGATCTTCGCCTGGCTGGTGGGCCGGCTCCAACAGGAGCTGACCCGGCTGGCCACGACTGACCCGCTCACCGGCTGCCTGAACCGGTCTCAGCTGGCCGACATTCTGAACAGCCAGATTCAGCTGCGGGAGCGCTATGAAAGGGTGTCCAGCCTGGTGCTGATTGATCTGGATTATTTCAAGACCATCAATGACCGCTGGGGGCACCTGGCCGGCGACCGGGTGCTTAAGGAAATGACCATCCGGCTGCGCAAGCGACTGCGGGAAAGTGATCAGCTGTTCCGTATTGGCGGCGAAGAGTTCATGGTGGTGTTGCCGGAAACCCGCCAGAAAGATGCCGACACCCTCGCCCATCAGTTACTGACCAGCATCAGTGCCAGGCCGTTCCTGGATGACATAAAGCTGACCGCCAGTGCCAGCGTGGCGGAAGTGTGCCGCGGCGAGACCTGGTCGGTTTGGCTGAACCGTGCAGATCAGGCGCTGTACGACGCCAAGGCAAAGGGCCGCAATCAGGTGGTCAATGCGGCTCGGCCATCCAATGAACCAGCGCACACCGCGGGGCCATCAACTCCGGCCAGTGATACCAGCGCGGCGATTTGAACAAGATCAGGACTCAAGCCCGGCGCGGAAATCCCGGTAAGCACTGAATACATCCCAGGGCGATTCGAAGTGCGGGTAGTGGCCGATGTTCCGGAGGCTGATGACGTCCGGGTTCCGGATCAATTCCCGGTAGCGCCGTGCCGTGGCCGCGCCCGAGACCGGATCCGCAGCGCCGGAGATCAGGCGCATCGGCTGTTGGGCATTCTGCAAAGCCCCCACCCAGCGATTACGATGGCAACGGCGTTCCTCCATAAACTGGATCAGTTCGTGCAGGATCCCACGGCCATTGTTGTAAGTGAGAAGATGCCAGAAGTCCTCCAGATCCTGCTGGGCAGGAGGATTCCGGTCACCAAACAACCGGCGGAAATTCCGTTCGAAACTACCCCGGGTAAGCCCCCGGCTGATCAGTCCACCAAGGGGACTCTTCAGAACTTTCTGGATAAACAGCGGGCTGTGCACCTCGGGAAACAGGCCACCGTTCAGCAAACACACACTGGTGATGTCGAAAGACAAAGACCCTTCCTGGTCCCTGGCCAACAGCTCCTGGGCAACCGAAGAGCCGTAGTCGTGGGCGAACAAGTGCACCGAATCCAACCCCAAACCTTCGATCCAGCCCTGGATCAAATCCGCCTGGTCCTCAATGCTGTAAACATAGTTGCGGGGCTTGTCAGAAAACCCGAAGCCGAGCATATCGACAGCCAGTAGTTGGTGGCCGGACGCCAGCATCGGCCATAACCGGCTCCAGTCCCAGCTGGCGGTCGGAAAACCGTGCAGAAGCACCAGTGGCGAGCCTTTGCCGGCCATGCGACTGAAGATGGCGTGGCCATCGTAGCTGAACCATTTACCGGCCTGCTGCCAGGCCTCGAGGGTATAGGTATCCTGGCGGCTGTCTGCCCTGATTTGTGAACCGGGTATTACCTGCTCCATTTGTTCGTCCCGACATACCTGCGGAACCTCCACTTTAGTCCAAAGCCGTACAGGCTGCCATATCACTAAACGCTGCCCGTGAACTGGTCCATAATGGGCAAACCGGCGTAAACCGTGGAGATGGCCTGAAAATTCCCTTAAGCTTGCGCCCTTTATCAGACACAAACCGGAAACGATTATGACCTTACCTCTGGACGACCTTGCTGGTCACTACCGCGCCATCATTGAAGGCCTCGGCGAAAATGCCGACCGCGAAGGTCTTCAGGACACTCCGATGCGGGCCGCCAAGGCCATGCAGTTCCTGACCCGGGGTTACCAGCAGGATCTTGCCGACCTGGTCAATAATGCTGTGTTTGAATCCGCCATGGATGAAATGGTGGTGGTCCAGGACATCGAGCTGTACAGCATGTGTGAACATCACATGCTGCCCTTCATCGGAAAATGCCACATCGCCTATCTGCCCCAGGGCAGGGTACTGGGCCTGTCCAAGTTTGCTCGCATTGTGGACATGTATGCTCGCCGCCTGCAGATTCAGGAGAACCTGACCCGCCAGATCGCGGAAGCGGTGGAAAGCGTTACCAATGCCAAAGGTGTCGCCGTGGTTATCGAGGCCCAGCACATGTGCATGATGATGCGGGGCGTGGAGAAACAGAACTCCCGGATGAAAACCTCGATGATGCTGGGACAGTTCCGGAAATCACAGGCCACACGTACCGAATTTCTTACCCTGATTGGCAACAATCGCTGAACCAGACGCCGAAAACGGAGGCATCATGACAACCATGACTGGTGATCACCTGGCCCGTGTCAGGATCAAGAACCTTCTGCTGCGTGCCTACATTGGCATCAAGGAAGAAGAGATCAACAACCAGCAGGATGTGGTGATCAACGTCACCCTTCGCTACGATGCCTCCGCCGCCATTGACCAGAACGAAATCTCCGCTGCCCTGAATTACCGCACCATCACCAAGCAAATCATCGGGCATGTGGACGGCAACAGTTTTGCTCTACTGGAACGGCTGACCCACGAAGTTCTCGAAATTGTGATGGAACATCAGGCCGTGCAGTGGGCACAGGTAGAAATCGACAAGCCGCACGCGTTACGCTATGCGGAATCGGTCTCTGTCTGTCTTGAGGCCCACCGTTAATTCTTCGAGGTCTGCCCCGATGCCCAGCAATGCCCCTGACCAGATGCGCGATATTCTGGAGTCTGTGCGCACGATTGCCCTGGTGGGCGCCAGCGAAAAAACCAATCGACCATCCCACGAAGTCATGGAATACCTGCAAAGACAGGGCTACCGGGTTATTCCGGTTAACCCCAGGCTGGCCGGACAGCAAGTGCTTGGCGAAACGGTCTACGCCGACCTGGCATCACTCCCGGCACCCGTAGACATGGCCGAGCTGTTCCTGGCCCCGGAACGCACCGATACTGTGATCGACCAGGCGATTGCACAGAAGATTCCGGTACTCTGGCTGCAGATCGGCGTGATTAACGAGCCCGGTGCCGCCCGCGCCGAAGCCGCCGGGCTGAAGGTGGTCATGGACCACTGCCCGAAACAGGAGATCCCGAAGCTCGGTATTGGGCCCATCGTTGAACAGGCCTGACTCCGTGTACCTGCAACCATCACTGCTCCAACCCGCTTCCGGAGTACCAGACCCAATGGGGCATGGCCAAACAGGATAACTATGGCTCATAATCAAGCGCGATTGGCCGTTAAACCTGTTCAGCCTGTCTTTTAACGATCTGGAGTACACTGTGGCAAAACCCGAAACCGGTACCAGCCTTGTTGTCCGATGGCTTATGAGCCCGGTGTTTGTACTGGTCATTTTTCTGGTTTTTCTTGCCATTGCCGCAGGCCTCCGGGAAGGGCTTATCCAGCAGGATAACCGTCAGATCGAAGCCAACCTCCGTAATGAAGCCAGGGCGCTGACGGATAACCTGGAGCGGGAATTCCTGGTGCACGTTCAGGCCATCGGGCGCATGGCCTATCGACTGTATACCCAGCCCGACACCCCGGAATCGCAATGGCGTGTGGACGCACGCAACTACCTGGAAGATTTTGGTGTTTACCAGGCCATCGAGTGGATTGATTCCAACTACATCATCCGATGGCTGGAACCGCTGGCTGGCAATCAGGACGTGGTGGGTTATAACGTGGCGTTCAACGACCAGCGCCGCGAAGCACTGGATAAAGCAGCAGCCACCGGTGATTATGATCTGTCCGGTATCATCGATCTTCGCCAGGGCGGCAAGGGCATGGTGATTTATTACCCCGTGGGCGCCGGAGACACCAATAACGGCTACATGGCCGGTGTGTTCAGGATGGAAGTTCTGGCCGAGCAGTTACTGACCAGCCGGGTACTGGAACACTTTCAGATTGAAATCCGGGACTCCGGAGAGCCTGCCTACGTTCTCAACTCAGACACCGAGATTGCCAGGAACTTCAGCTTCACCGTGCCCGTGCAGTTCCCCACTCTGGATTGGACCCTGACGTTACGCCCCAATCAATCCTGGGTCGACAGCCAACGCAGTTCCTGGCCGATGCTTACTTTCGCAAGTCTGGTCTTTATGGGCCTGCTTACCAGCCTGACCACTTTGCTTGTCCAGTTGATCCTCAAGCGTAACCAGGCGCTTTTGAAAACCCGCCGGGAGCTGGAGCGGGAGATTGATCAGCGTATCGCCATGCAGGTGGACCTGGAGCGACTGGAATCCACCGATACCCTCACCGGCCTGGCCAATCGCCGGTTCTTCATGGAAGACCTGGCTCACACCCTGAACATCGCCGACCGGCAAATGCGCCAGGTGGGGCTGGTCATGATTGACCTGGACAGGTTCCAGATGCTCAACGATTCCCTCGGCCATCAGTTTGGCGACGAATTGTTGATCAAGGTCTCTGAGCGGCTGAACAGCCTGAGTAATGAGCGGATTCTGGTGGCCTACTCAGGCGGCGACGAGTTCATGATCTGCCAGCAACACGTCGACGACATTGATGATGTGATTCACCTGCTTGGCCAGATCAAGCAGTGCTTTGCCGAACCATTCGAGGTTCAGGGCGATGCCCACAGCATTACCGCCACCATGGGTGTCGCCGTGTATCCCCAGAGCGGGCTGGACGCCGACACCCTGCTCCGCAATGCCGATATTGCCCTTTACCGTGCCAAGGAGCAGGGCCGCAATACTTACCAGTTCTACACCGAAGGCATGCAGGACCGTGAGGTGATGCGCCTGGAGCTGGACAAGGATCTGAGCCAGGCCCTGGCCAACGACGAGTTTGTGCTGTTTTATCAACCCCAGCTGAACCTGCAAACCGGTGAGATCAACAGTGTGGAAGCCCTGATCCGCTGGCAGCACCCCCGCCGGGGGCTTTTGGCACCCATCGAGTTCATCCCCCTGGCGGAAGAGAGCGGTCGGATTACCGAGATCGGCCGATGGGTGGTGCTTGCCGCCTGTCGCCAGCTCGCCAATTGGCGCGGCACGGCTTGCGAGCAACTCAGGATCGCGGTGAATCTTTCGGGCCGGGAGCTGGATGATGAATCATTGGTGGAACATGTACGGGATGCCCTGCTATCGGAAGAAGTGGACCCGAGCATGCTGGAAGTGGAGCTGACGGAAGAGATCTTCATCCAGAACATTGAACACAACCTGAATCAGTTGTCGCGTCTGCATCAGCTGGGGGTTCACCTGGCCATTGATGATTTCGGCGTGGGCTATTCGTCTCTCGGCTATTTGCGGGATTTCCCGGTAGATCTGCTGAAAATTGACCGGTCGTTTATCACCGATGTGACCGAGCGCCATGACGACGCGGTCATCACTCGGGCCGTGATCAATCTTGCCCACAACCTCGGCATTCAGGTGGTGGCCGAGGGCGTGGAAACCGAGGAGCAACTGAATTTCCTGAAAGCGCACCGTTGCAATCTGGCCCAGGGTTATCTGATCAGCCGGCCGATTCCAGCGGAAGACCTGGAGACAGCGTTGGCGGAAGGCATCCTGTTTACCGGTCAATCGATCAATTCGGGTTTGTAATGGCGGTTTCTGATCCCCAAACTTCTCTGTAACTTTTTCTTTGAGTGATGTTTATGTCTGCCAGATATCTGACTCCGGAGCAGGATGCCAGGCTGCGCCGCTGGGAGCGCTGGAACCGGAATTATTTCATGTTTGCGTTTGTGGCGCTGACGGTGGTGTTGGTGTTCAGTAGTCAGTTGGGGATTTCCAGTGGTGATGAGTGGGGGTCTCTGGGGGTGCTGCTGGTGTTGTTGGTGGTGCCGATTATTGTGTTGCAGTTGCGGCTGCAGTGTCCCGCCTGTGGGGTGAAGATTGGCTGGCAGGCTAAGCTGATGGCGCCTGATCAGTGCAAGTCTTGTGGTGTGTTTCTTCGCTCTAAGAATTCTTCTTCCTGATATCCTGCCTGAAAACCTTTGACCTGTGAGTTGGTCAAAGGTTTTAGTCTATCCTTCAACGTAGCGAGCTTGCCGTGCTGGCACGGGGGTAGCCCTTCCGAAAACCGCTGCAAGTACGTCCCTGTACGCTTGTCTCCGCCATCCATGGCTCCGAACATTTTCGGAAGGGCTACCCCCGCACCAGCACTCCGCTGACTTGATTCGTGGATTCTCGCTAACCGTTTACCACTTTGTGCTGGACGCCGTTTATGAAGGTCAAAGAGATCGCCACCGCCGCCGGGGTAAACCCCGATACCGTCCGGTTCTACACCCGGGAAGGTTTGTTACAGCCCACGCGCAACCCGGACAACAACTACCAGCAATACGATGCCGAGGATCTGCGCCGGCTGCGGTTTGCCCGTAAGGCACGGCAACTGGGGTTTTCGTTGCCGGAGATTCGGCAGATTCTGGCCCGGGCGGATGATCAGCATTCGCCGTGCCCGATGGTTCGGGACGTGTTTCAGCAGCGGTTGGTGGTGGTTGAACGGGAAATTGCGGAGTTGCAGCAGTTGCGCAAGCGGATGATTTCGGCGCTGGCTGCCTGGCAGGAGATGCCGGACGGGACGCCGGATGGGCATACGATTTGTCGGTTGATTGAGTACTGGGACGATCCCTCGGCCGAGTCTTGTTGCGAGGAGCCAAAGCATGAGTGATGCACCTGAGCTTAAACCGGCGCTGTCGATTTCCGGAGCCTCGTGTCAGGGCTGTGCGAAGAAGATTCGCAATGCTCTGGAGCCGTTGACCGGCAGTACCGAGCGGGTTGCGGTGGATATCGAGGCGCAAACGGTGGCTTTGCCTGACGGGGTGGATCTGGCCGAGGCGGCGCGGGTGGTAACCGAGGCAGGGTATCCGGCGGAGCCTGTGGCGACGTCAGAGCCGGCATCGTGTTGTGCTTCGAAGAAGGCTTCGTCCTGCAATAGCCAATCCGACAATACCGGTGCACCAGCCAAGTCGGCCAAAGAACACGCACAAGCATACGAAGCAGCAGACGATGACCAGGTTGTGCTGTCGGTTTCCGGGGCTACTTGTGCGTCCTGTGTTGCCAGTATCGAGAAGGCGTTGCTGTCGGTGCCGGGGGTGACCCATGCTCATATGAATCTGGCGGATAACACAGCCACGGCCCGCGGCAAGGCGGAACCGGATGCGCTGATTAAAGCGGTGGAAAGTGCCGGCTATGGTGCCAGCGTAATTGAGGATGCCGACGCGGCTGATGATCGCCGGCAAGCGGAGGATAAAAAGCAGTACAAAGTGCTGCTGGTGAAGATGGCCATCAGTCTGGGCCTCGGCTTGGTGTTGATGGTCTGGGGTATGGGTTTCGACACCATGATGGTGACGGAGGCCAATCAGCTTACCTGGATCAATTTCGGCGTTCTGACCCTGGGTGTGATGATCGCTACCGGTGGGCATTTCTTCACCGGGGCCTGGAAGGCCTTCAAACACCATAACGCCAACATGGACACCTTGATTGCCCTGGGTACCGGTACCGCCTGGCTGTATTCCATGGTGGTGTCGTGCGTGCCGGAGCTGCTGCCGGAGATGGCGCGGCATGTGTATTTTGAAGCTTCCGCCATGATCATCGGCCTGATCAACCTGGGCCAGGCATTGGAGCTGCGGGCCAAGGGCAAAACCTCTGAGGCGGTGCGGCGGTTGCTGGACCTGCGGGCCAAGACCGCCCGGGTGATTCGCAACGGCGAAGAACAGGACCTTCCCGTTGAGCAGGCTCGCAAGGGCGACCACATACGGGTTCGGCCCGGAGAGAAGTTGCCGGTAGACGGGGTGATCGTGGAAGGCAGCACCCGCATCGACGAAAGCATGCTGACTGGCGAACCCATGCCGGTGAGCAAGGCGAAGGATGATGAGGTGTCGGCCGGCACTCTGAACACCCACGGTTCGATCATTTACGAAGCCACCCGTGTCGGCAGCGAGACGGCGCTGGCGCAGATCATCAAGCTGGTGAAAAAAGCCCAGGGCTCGAAACCGGCCATTGGCCGGTTGGCCGACAAGATTTCCTCGGTGTTCGTGCCCACGGTCATGCTGGTTGCCATCGGCGCGGCACTGGTCTGGTACAACGTGGGGCCAGAGCCGGCGGTGGTTCACATGATGATAGCGGCCACCACCGTGCTGATCATTGCCTGCCCCTGTGCTCTGGGCCTGGCCACGCCGATGTCGGTGATGGTGGGCGTCGGCAAGGCTGCCGAGTATGGCGCGCTGATTCGCCAAGGGGATGCGTTGCAGACCGCCGGCAAGATCGATCTGGTGATTCTGGACAAGACCGGCACCATCACCGAAGGCCACCCGGCCGTCACGCGGATGACCGCCGTTGATAATAACGAGACCACCTTGTTGGCACTGGCAGCCGGGCTGGAGCGCCACTCCGAGCACCCCCTGGCAGAGGCCATATTGAGCCGGGCCAACGAAGATGGCGTAGAGCCTGAAACAGTGACGGACTTTGAAGCGCTCAATGGCAAGGGCGTGCAAGGCAAGTTCGATGGCCAGACGGTGCGCCTCGGCAACCGGCGCTGGCTGGAGGCCGAAGGCATCGACGTGACAAATCTGGATTCGGCCGCCAACACCATTACCGAGGAAGCCGGCACGCCGTTGTTTCTGGCACTGGGCGCCAAGGTGCTGGGCGTTATCGGGGTGGCCGATGCCATCAAGCTGGATTCCGAAGCCGCCATCCGCCGCCTGCATGACGCAGGCATCAAGGTGATGATGGTGACCGGGGACGTTGATGCCACCGCCAAAGCCATCGCCGCCAAAACCGGTATTGATGACTACCGGGCCGAAGTACTGCCCGAGAACAAGGCCGAAGTGGTCAGCGAGATGCGCGGCAAAGGCTACACCGTGGCCATGGTAGGCGATGGCATCAACGACGCCCCGGCACTGGCGGCCGCAGATGTCGGTTTTGCCATTGGCACCGGCACCGATGTCGCCATTGAAAGCGCAGCCATAACCCTGATGCGCGGCTCCCTGCACGGCGTGCCGGATGCCATCGAGATTTCCCGGGCAACCGTCACCAACATCAAACAGAACCTGTTTGGGGCGTTTGTATACAACACCATGGGTATTCCCGTGGCCGCCGGGCTGCTCTACCCTGTATGGGGCATCCTGATGAGTCCGATTCTGGCCGGTGCCGCCATGTCGTTGTCGTCGGTGACAGTGGTGTCTAACGCCAATCGGCTGCGCCTGTTCAAAAGCAGCCATAGCCCGGCACAGCAAGAGGAGCGGAACTGATGGAGACGATTCTGGTCAACGCAGCAGGGCTGGCCCTGATGGCTGCCGTGGTCTGGTGGTTCTGGTTATCCGACAACAACTCCGGGCAGAACCAATAATCCTGTTTACACATGCATTACCGAGGTAACCGCCATGAAAAAACACACCTTAGCCCTTGGCCTGGTGGCCGCCCTGGGATTTAGCACCACAGCCGTCGCCGGCGGAGCCGCCCACAGCATTCACGTGTATAAATCGCCCACCTGCGGCTGCTGTGGCGACTGGATCGACCACCTGGAAGAAAACGGGTTCGACGTCACCGCCACCGACACCAATGACATGGGCAAGATCAAGGCTGAGGCCGGTTTGATTCCGGGCCTGGGCAGCTGCCACACCGCTTTTGTGGGTGATTATGTGGTGGAAGGCCATGTGCCGGCGGATGACATCAAACGCTTGCTAAGTGAAGCCCCGAAAGCCACCGGTATCAGTGTGCCTGGTATGCCCATGGGGTCGCCCGGCATGGAGATGGGCGACCGCAAGGATCACTACAAGGTCATCCTGTTCAACAAGGAAGGCCAGACCCGGGTGTTTGCCGAGCACAACTGACCGTTTTGCGCTCAGGCCAGGATATCCTTGCACAGCCAGCCCGGCTGTGCACCCGTGAGGCTTGCGGGTCTGTCTGTTTTTTCTACACTGTCGTTCCGGGCTGTTCTATTATGGAAGTCAGTGTTGGAAACAAAACAAATACTCGCAGGGATTCAGCTTGAGCCTTAAAACCCGCCTTCTCGGCCTCGCATCGTTACTGATCATTCTCGCGGCGTCTGCCTCCTGGCTGGCCTACCGGGAGTTGTCAGAAGACATCATCGAACGCTGGGGCAAGCAGGTTACTGAAATTCAGGTGCGTTACGACAGCGCCCGACTGTTGCAGTCCCTGGAACGGGAAATCGGCCTGGCCCGGCAAATGGCGCAATCCTCTACCCTGCTGCAATGGGCCGCCAGCCCGGACAATCCCGAGCTAACCTCCGCTGCCATCCGCCAGATGGAAACCTTCCGCAATAACTTTCGGGACAACAGTTACTTTGTTGCCCTGCGGGAGAATGGTCACTATTACTACAACAATGCTGACAATCAGTATGCCGGTGACCAGTTCCGTTACGTACTGGACCCGGAAAAACCGGATGATGCCTGGTTCTTCCAGCTGATCGAAGAAGGCCGGGATTTTCACCTGAACGTGAACCCGGACCAGGAACTCGGGGTTACCAAACTGTGGATTGATGTGCTGATGCGTGATGAGAGCAACGAGATTCTCGGCATGGTCGGCACCGGCCTCAATCTTGACACCTTCCTGCAGGACATCGTCGACATAGGCCAGGAGGGCATCACCACGCTGTTCGTGGACTACAACGGCGCCATTCAACTGTATCGCGACCGCAATTACATTGATTTTGCCAGCATTATTAAACCCGAAGGCCAGAAGAACACCGTGGACCTGCTGTTTGAGGATCGCCAGGACAAACAGCAAATACTGGGCATGCTGCAGATGCTCAAACAGCGCAACGGAGAAGACGGCGCGGTGGAAAGTGGTTTTGTCACCATTGACGGCCGCAAGCACCTGGCCGGCGTGGCTTTTCTGCCGGCTATCGGCTGGTTCGAGATTACCCTGCTGGATTTGAACGCACTGATACCCACCAGCTACCTGTGGCCCCTGATTGCTGTTTTCCTGGTCACCTTGCTGGTCGCCCTGATTGCCTTTCACCTGATCATTCAGTCACGCATTCTCAAACCGGTATTGAGCCTGGAGTCTGCCGTGATGCGGCTGCGAGAGGGCCGGTTTGACCTGCCCTACCTGCCCAAACCGGATAACGAAATCGGCCGGCTGGTAGACCACTTTGAAAAGATGACCAGCAAAATGCGGGATACCACCGCCGAGCTGGAGCACAAAGTCGCGAAACGCACGGAAGAACTGCACCGGCTGGCTCGGGTGGATGCCCTCACCGGCCTGAAAAACCGGCGTGGCCTCGATGAAGTCATCGAACAGGAAATCCAGCGGTCAGAACGTGAAGGGAAGGGATTCGGGCTGATCTGGCTGGATATCGACCATTTCAAAACCATCAACGACACCCGTGGCCATCAGGCCGGGGACGACATTCTGTGCCGGGTGGCACTCTGGCTGAAAGCGGCGGTTCGCCCCTATGATCAACCGGGCAGGTGGGGTGGCGACGAGTTTGTGGTGCTGTTGTCCCCCTGCGACAAAGACACCCTCGAACAAATTGCCAACCGGGTGCGTACCAACGTGGAGCAGGAAAGCCAGCATACAGGTACATCAGTCACCATCAGCGTAGGCGGCTATTTCAGCCAGCCAGGCGATGACATGGACACCTTGCTCCGTAACGCCGATCAGGCCCTGTATCAGGCCAAACGCGGGGGGCGAAACCGGGTATGTATCCAGACTGCCGCCGGCGAAGAGACATACCCGGCCTGACAGATCTGACTCGCACCTGCATAACCGTTATACTCCGCTGCATCACCCATTTTATAGCCAGGTCTTTTCTACATGCTCAATGCCGACGCTCTCAATCAGTTGCGCCAGCTGAAAACCGATATCAAGCAGAACAAGGTGGTCTTCCCGGGCACGGTCAAGCCCACCAACGGGCGCTTTGGCTTTGTGGCTCTGGATGAAGGGCGGGATGTGTTCCTGCCACCGGAAGAAATGCAGAAAGTGCTGCCCGGGGATCGGGTGAACGTCACCGAGCAGGAAGTGGAAAAAGGCAAAACCCAAGGCGTGGTGGACGAGCTTCTGGAATCGCACCTGACCACCTTTGTGGGCCGCTACCTGATCAAGGGCAAGGGGCATTTTGTGGCGCCGGAAACCCCGGGCATCAACCGCTGGATCTTCATTCCACCCAAAGAGCGCATGGGTGCCGAGCCCGACGACTTTATTTACTGCCAGATCCATCGCCACCCGATCAAGGACGGTAAAGGCCAGGCAAAAGTCCTGCGCGTCATTGGCAAGGCTGGCCAACCGGGCATCGAGCGGGCGTTCACCCTGGCCAGTTTTGACCTGGCAGACGCCTGGCCGGAGGAAGTGCAGAAACAGGCCGACAGCCTGAACGAAGCATCGATAGCCGCCCATACCGAGGGCCGGGAAGACCGCACCGAGCAACCCTATGTGACCATCGACAGCCCGGGTACCCAGGACATGGACGACGCCCTGATGGCCACGCCCAACGCCACTGGCTGGACGCTATCGATTGCCATTGCCGACCCGACGGCGATGATCGAACCGGGCAGCCCCGCCGAGGAAGAAGCCTTCAACCGGGCCACCGCCATCTATTTCCCGGGCGAGCCGCTGCCCATGCTGCCGGACAGCATCAGTACCCGGCTGTGCTCGCTGATGCCGGATGTGCCCCGCCTCGCTCTGGTGTGTGACCTGCAGGTGAATAACGACGGCAGTCTGGGCGATTACAGCTTCCACCAGGCCATGATCCGCTCCAAGGGCAAGCTGAGCTACGAACTGGTCTCCCATCTGATCGAAGGCCGGGAAGACGACGAGATCAAGGCTCTGCCAGACGAGGTCGCCAACAGTCTGGACCAGTTACACCAAGCCGCCACCGCCTTGCGCAAATGGCGCGCCGAACACGCGCTGCTGAGCCAGGACCGGCCGGAATTCCGCCTGCGCCTGGATGAGAACAAACGTATCCGGGTGATTGAACCGGCGGTGCAGAACGAGGCCCACCGATTGGTGGAGGAGTGCATGGTGGCAGCCAACCGCTGTGCCGCAGACTTCCTGACCCAGCAGGGCAAAGGCCTGTTTATCCAGCACCCGGGCCTGCGGGACGACCGCGCCGACAACATCCGGAAATTGCTGGAAAGTCATGCGCCGCACCTGGCCGAGCACGACGCCAACACCGCCGAGGGCTTCAAGGCGCTGATGAAACACAGCGACCAGCCACAGGCCGAGGTACCGGTGAAAGCCATCCTGTCCCGCCAGCTGGCCCGGGCGGAGCTGGGCTTTGACGCCGCGCCCCACCAGGGTATGGGGCTGGACGCCTACACCACCTTTACCTCACCGCTGCGCAAGTTCTCAGACTTTTACGTGCACCGGCTGATTAAAGCGGCGCTCTGGGATACCCCCATCAAACCTCTCAACAGCCAGCAACTGGAAGCCCTGCAGGCCACCCAGTTCCGCGCCCGCCAGGCCGCCAACACACTGGAAACCTGGCTCAAGGCCGACTACGCCAAGACCCTGCCAGAAGACCCCATGGAAGGCACCATCAGCCGCACCATGCCCTCCGGTTTCTTTGTGCGCCTGGACAGCAACGGGCTGGAAGGCTTTGTCAGCTGCAAGGACCTGGACGGCAAATACGGCTTTGATCCGGTCACCCTGCGGCTGGTGCACAACAAGAATGGCCGCATCTTCCAACTGGAGCAGCGGGTTACCGTCAGCTTCGCTGGCGTGGACGACGAGCGCCGGCAGATTAATTTCAAGCTGCTTGAAGCAGAAGAGATTGCCAGTCGTGATGGCACCGACAACGGTTGAAAAACCGAAAGCTCAGGCGCACCGTACGTCATAGGAGACAACCTTTGACGGGAGGTGCGCCATGCCCATCAGCCCCCAGGAATTTCTGAAGAAATACGGGTTCGACAAAGAAGACGAAGAGCGCGATCACAGTCTGCGTGAAAACGCGCTGGACCATGCCAAACACCTGAAGCGCCCCCATGCCGGGACGCCTCACGATTGGGAAGAATGGGAGCGCTACAAGCGTGAACACCCCGACGAGGTGGAGGACGAAGACGAGTCTTGACCCGCTTTGTTCATTTACTCGTACCCTGCACCTGACTCAGGCGCTCATCCTTGCGTTGCCATAACTCTCCCAGCCAGTCCTTCACATTCCGGCGATGTTCGGCATCGCTGGAATAATCCCGCCCTTTCAAGTGCTCCGGAATTATCTGGGTGCTGATATCCAGCTGGACTTCAGGCACGCGGCCACACATGAAATCCCAGAAGGTGGGCGCGCCGTTGGGGTAGGCAATGGTTACGTCTACCAGGGTGTCGATGGAATCGCCCATGGCATCCAGCACAAAGGCGACGCCGCCGGCTTTCGGCAGCAACAGGTTCTGGTAGGGGGATTTCTGCTTGTCGTGTTTGGCTTTGGTAAAGCGTGTGCCTTCGACAAAGTTCATGACGCTTACCGGGGTGTAGCGGAATTTTTCACAGGCCTTGCGGGTGGCTTTCAGGTCTTCACCGCGTTTTTCCGGATGCTTGATCAGGTACTCCCGGGTATAGCGTTTCATGAACGGGAAATCCAGGCCCCACCAGGCCAGGCCAATCACTGGCACCCAGATCAGCTGCTGTTTCAAGAAAAACTTCAGAAACGGCGCCCGACGGTTGAATACCCGCTGCATGGCAAAGATATCCACCCAGCTCTGGTGATTACTGAGCACCAGGTACCAGCTTTCCCGCTTCAGGTTGTCTGCACCGGTCACCCGCCAGCGGGTGCCGTGGGTCAGTTTCATCCAGCCAGTGTTGCAGGCCACCCAGGATTCCGAGATCCAGATGATCGCTTTGGTGCACAATACCCGGAACCCCTTGTGCGGGATGACCAGTTTCAGCACCGCCGGAATGTACAGCAGCAAGCACCAGAACAGGGTGTTTAGGCCCAGCAGAATGGAGTTGAGTATTCCGACAACGGGGGCGGGCAAGAAACTGAGCATGAGAAACCTGTTTTCATTGTTTGACCAAAGGGCCGATATCATAACAATGAGATACAGGATTGGGCAGTGGCCTGAAGTGACCATTATGCCGGCCAGATGTGACGGTTTTGCCATGGTGCCCGGGCAACAGCCCGCCTATCCTGTCCGGAACAGTGACTGAAGCACCAACGGAAACACACATGCTTAACCCCGTGAAAACTGCCCTCAACCTGACCTCTGACCTGGCTCGCCAGGGCACCCTCTATGCCGGTAACGCCTTTGACCGGGTGTTTCGCGCCGCCAGCCTGGTACAGGCAGGCCAGACCCCGTTTGAAACCCTCTATTCGGACGGATTGGTCAGCCTGCGTTACTACCCGCCACTGAAAGAGGATTTCATTGAGCTGGACGATATGGTGATCCCGGTGGAACGCACAACCCATCGCACACCGATTGTGATCATTCCGCCCCTGGCGGTGAACATGCTGATCTACGATCTGTTCCCCCAGCGCAGCCTGGTGCGGTTTCTGCGGGCGAAGGGATTCGAGGTGTATCTGATTGACTGGGGCATTCCCAAGCGGGAGCACACCCACTACAACATGCATACCTATGTGGCGGAGTTGCTGCCGGCCTATTTGAACCGGGTGCGGGAGCACAGTGGTGAGCAGGAGTTGTCGCTGCATGGCTGGAGTATGGGCGGCATGTTCACGCTGTTTTACTCGGCCCTGAGCAAGGACCAGCACATTCGCAATGCCATTGTGCTGGGTCTGCCCATCGACAGCCACGCCTCCGGCGCCATCGGCTGGATGTACCAGCGCATAGCGGATGTTGCCGGCGTTGTTCGCAAGCGCACGGGGTTTCAGTTGCACAGTATGAAGCCACACTGGTTCCACACCCCGGGCTGGGCCAATACTATCGGTTTCAAGCTGAGTAATCCGATTGGCAGTGTGATGGGTTACTGGGAGTTGATTGTGCGCCTGGGTGACCGGGAGTTTGTCACCAACCATGCCACTACGTCGGCGTTTCTGGACCGGATGGTGGCTTATCCTGGCGGGGTGATTCAGGACACGGTGGTGCGGGTGTGGATTGATAATCAGCTGGCCAAGGGGCAAATCCAGATTGGCGAGGATTTCGCGCGGCTGGAGAATGTGAATGCCAACTTACTGGCGATTGCCGGCCAGGAGGATACCTTGGCGACGCCGGGGGCAGCGAAGCGGGTGATGGATCATGTCAGTTCCACCGACAAGACGTTTCGGGTAGCGCCTGGGGGTCACATGGGAATTCTGGCCGGGAGTAAGGCGCCCAAGGCCTCTTGGCTTGAGTTGGCGGAGTGGCTGGCTGCTCGGTCTGACTGACTTTTTATCGGAGTCTGTCGGCAGGCGTTGGGGAGGGGGTGCCAAAACGGAAAACGTGGTTTTCCTGATGGTTTTGGCACCCCCTCCCCAACGCCTGCCTTCGCTGACCGTTCGATATGCCTATTGAAAGCTGCTTTCAGGTATTGAGAGCCTTGAGACTCTCGGGAAGTTGAGAAAGGCTTTGTATTACTGCTGACGGCTCTATGCCCCAGTCTTCGAAGACCCTGTTTTCATCCCGTTTTACCCAAATCGCAGACAGCCCGGCCGCTCTGGCACCGATCACGTCCCAGGCGTTGCTGGACACCAGGCACAGGGGGCTACCCCAGGCGCCGGTGGCGCGGCGGGCGTAGGTGTAGACGGCGGGGTCGGGTTTGAAACTTTTGATGTCATCCACCGACACCAGGCCATCGAACTGGTCCAGCAGGTTGTTGTGGCCGAGGACTTTTTCCAGTGCGGGGTAGCTTCCGTTCGAGAAGGCAAACAGGGGGTACTGGCCTTTCAATGCCTGCAGGGCCGGTAAGGCATCGTCAAAGGCGGGGAGAGACAGGTAGGCGGCCATGAGTTGGTCTTCCCGCGCCTTGCTCAGCTCCAACTGGTGCACGGCCATGGCATAGCGCAACGCCTGGCGGGTGCATACGCCGAAGTCTTCGTAAACTCGCATCAGGCCCTTCCGGAACGAAAACTCCAGCTGCTTTTCCCGCCAGAGCCCGGCAACCGCCGCTGCCTGCTCGCCCGCATCCTGTTCGAGCAACCGGGACATGCCCATCGGATCTACCAATGTTCCGTAAACATCAAACGCCAGAGTGGTTTTCATGCTTGCTCCTGTTCCGGGAAAGTGCGCCTCAATATTGAACGATTACTCAATTTAGACCAACCGGACTTTAGTGGCAAAACCGCTGAACCAGGCCCGGCTCTCTGGTGACTTGGCCTTTGCTCTCGCCTAAACTGCCAACCATGAAGCCCGTTGATATGTTGAACCTGGACCTGAGATCACTCGCCACCTTCGTTGCTGTACTCGACGAGGGTGGGGTGTCGCGCGCGGCCGTTCGGTTGGGGGTGACGCAATCGGCAGTGAGCCATACTCTGGAGCGTTTGCGCCAGGCCTTCGGCGACCCACTGTTTGTGAAATCCGGCCGGGGCATTGTGCCAACCGACTATGCCCTGCGCACCGGGCCGCACATCCGTCAGCTACTGGACGACCTGCGCACCCTGCCCTCCGGGCCGCCGTTTGAGCCGGCGACGGCGGAGTTCACCTTCACCATCGCGGCCAACGACTACCAGCGGGATCTGCTGTTACCGGGTTTGGTGAAGACGCTCAGGGAGCAAGCGCCAGGTATTCACCTGCAGGTCATTCCCTCCGGTATTCCCAATGCCGATCTGCTGCGCAAAGAAGCTTGTGATCTGGTGATCAGTCCCTTTGCGCCGGAAACCACAGATATCATGCAACGGGGTTTGATGGCGGACCGGATGGTGGTGTTCTACGACCAAAACCACCGTGACGCGCCGGCTGACCTGAAGGATTACATGAACGCCGACCACATCACCGTGCTATTCGCCACTGGCGAGAAGCCAGGGCTGGACAGCACCATGGAGGCACGGGGGCTGAAACGGCGCAGCGTAGTGACCGTTTCCAACTTCTCTGGCCTGCCAGCCTTTCTGCGCGGCACTGACCTTTTGGCCTCCGCACCCGAACGAATGAGCACACAACTCATGCGGGACTTCGCCTATGTACCGCTGCCTTTCGAATACAACCCCTTCACTTTGCTCATGCTCTGGCACCGCCGCCACCAGACAGACCCCGCCCACCGCTGGGTTCGCAACCAGGTGAACTCCGTGGCGGCCACCATGAACGGTCTTCACGATTAATCAATCGATTTTGCTCATGTATTGCATGAAAGGGGACGCCGTTATTTTTCCGAGCCGATCGTCCTAGACTTCCCGCCCTAATGTTGCCTGTCAGGTTGGGGGACGGCTTTCCAAAACCTTGCGGAGCCAGGGATGGCGGAGCAGAGCGTACAGGGATGTATTCACAGCGTGTTTTGGAAAGCCGTCCCCCAACCTGACACTTCACCGAAGTCAGGAATCGACGTGCTCGCACTCACCAGCATCTGGACAACCATTCTATTAGCCGCTGCCGTGGCGCTCGGCCCAATGGCTATCGATATGTACCTGCCTGCGCTACCGCAGATTGGTGCTGACTTTAATGCCGGCACCGATCAGGTTCAGTTCACGCTGAGTATTTACCTGATTGGTTTTGCCCTTGCCCAGCTTGTTTGTGGACCTTTGGCAGACCGGTTTGGACGCAAACCCGTCATGATCGGCGGAATGCTGCTGTTTGCACTTGCAAGCATTGGCTGCGCCCTGTCCAGCAACATCGAATCATTGCAGTTGTTCCGATTCCTGCAAGCACTCGGCGGTTCCGCTGGCCCGGTCCTCGGCCGGGCCGTGGTTCGGGACGTTTACACACCTCGAGAAGCGGCAAAAATTCTCGCCCTGCTGGCCGGCATGATGGCTTTGGCACCGGCAGTGGCACCGACGCTCGGCGGCTTCATCGTAGCCACCATGGACTGGCATTGGATCTTCATCGTCATGGCGGGCTACGCCCTGATCATGGTGGCCGTCATCGCCTTCGGCATCCCCGAACCCCTGCGCCCGGAAAACCGCCAGCCGTTCCGATTCTGCCACCTCATGCGCAACTACCGCCGCATCGGTACCGACATGACCTTCATCGGCTATACCTTCACCAGCGCCGCCATCTACGGAGGCCTGTTCGCCTTCCTGTCCGGCTCCGCCTTCGTGCTAATCGACGTCCTGGGCGTCGCCCCCGAACACTTCGGCCTGTACACCGCCATCACCGCCGGTGGCTACCTGCTCGGCAACATGGCCTCCATCCGCCTCGCAAGACGTTACCTGCCAGACCAAATCCTGCTCTACGGCCTGGCCACCACCCTAACCGCCGGCGCCACCATGGCATTACTCGCCTATCACCATGTCTACAGCCCCTGGGCCGTGGTGCTACCGCAAGCCCTGTTCATGGCCGGCACCGGCATGGTCCTACCACAAACCATGGCCGGCGCATTAGCCAACCACCCCACCATGGCCGGCTCCGCCTCCGCCCTGCTCGGCTTCGTCCAAATGGCCGCAGCTGCCGCCGCCGGCGCCCTCGTCGGCATCCTCCACGACGGCACCCCACTGGTCATGGCCACGATTATTGCGATATGCGCAGGGCTCGGCCTGATTGGTTACCTGTTTCTAGTGCAGCGATATCCTGCACCGGGTTTTGAGGCCCAAGGCGCTTCCCACTAGCCACAACATAATCACCCAAAGAATCCCGGAAAAGGCTACGGAGCTTTCTAGGGGGATCAGCTTTCCAAAACCTTGCGGAGCCATGGATGGCGGAGCAGAGCGTACAGGGACGTATTCACAGCGTGTTTTGGAAAGCTGATCCCCCTAGAAAGCTATGCACGGATTACTGAAAGGGGATGAAAACTCATCCAAAGTAAGCTACACAGAGTAGATTGCAGAGATCCAAAACCACAAGACAAGGAGCACACCATGAGCAACGTCACCCTGGACGGCAACCCCATCGACGTCAGCGGCAAATTCCCCCAAGCCGGTGAAAACGCCGCCCCGTTCACCCTCACCAACAGCGGCCTCGAAGAAGTAAAACTCGACAGCTGGCCCGGCAAACGCAAAATCCTCAACATCATCCCCAGCATCGACACCGGCGTCTGCGCCGCCAGCACCCGAAAATTCAACGAAAAAGCCGGCAGCCTGGACAACACCGTCGTCCTCGTCGTCTCCGCCGACCTCCCCTTCGCCGCCGCCCGCTTCTGCGGAGCCGAAGGCCTGAACAACGTTGAAACCCTCTCCACCTTCCGCAACTACAGCTTCCAGCAAGACTACGGCGTCGCCATTCAAGACGGCCCACTTGCCGGTCTGTGCGCCCGTGCGGTCGTGGTCCTCGACGAGAACAACAAAGTGCTGCACAGCGAACTGGTCAACGAAATCAAAAACGAGCCGGATTACGAAGCGGCGCTGAAGGTTCTGTAAGTAATCCCCAACCGGGTGGTCAGAGCATTTACGCAGCCTCGATATCGTTTTGGACTACCCGTTCCGAGTTTGGGCTGCGCCGGCAAGACTCCGGCGTTAGGGCAGCCGGTTGGGGTGGGCTTTGCAAAACTGTGCGGAGCCATGGATGGCGGAGCCCAAGCGCCACATGGATGTGCCGAAGGAGCGTGTTTTGGAAAGCCCACCCCAACCGGGTGCTTCCTCCGAAGCCAGACCTGTTAGAATCCACGCCCAGAATCCAAAACCCAAGGCACCGACCCCCAAGTGCAGAACCAACCCCAAAGCCCAAGCCTGGCCCGCCAGCTCTACCAAATGACCTGGCCCATGCTGTTCGGCGTGCTCTCCCTGATGACCTTCCAGCTCACCGACAGCGCCTTCGTCGGTCAGCTTGGCCGCGATCCCCTCGCCGCCCTGGGCTTCACCGTACCCATGCAACAACTGGTTAGCGGCATGTACGTGGGCCTCGGCATCGCCACCACCGCCATCATCTCCAGGACCCTGGGCCAGGGCGACAACCTCCGCGCCCAACGCCTCGGCGGCCTGGTCGTCACCATCGGCGCCAGTCTGGCGCTGATCCTGTGCCTCTCAGTCTGGCTATTACAAACCGGCATACTCAACTTCCTCGGCGCCGACGACCAACTCCGGCCAGCCATCCGGGAATACTGGGTGCCCTGGCTCATGTCCGCCTGGCTTGGCGCCCTGCTCTACTTCGGTTACGCCGTCTGCCGTGCCAACGGCGACACCAAGCTACCCGGCTACATGATGATCGCCACCAGCCTGCTCAACATTGCCCTGGACCCGCTGTATATCTTTGTCTTCGGCTGGGGCCTGCCCGGGGCCGCCTGGGCCACCATCACCGCCTTCGGGATCGGCGCCCTGGTGGTTTTCCCGGCATTGGTCAGGCGCCAATGGCTGCGCTTTGACCTGCTGCAACTGCAACTGGCCAAAGCCATCAAGCAGCTCGGCGGCATCATGGCACCGGCCATGGTCAGCCAACTGATGCCGCCTCTGTCTGCCATGCTGGCCACCTCGCTGGTGGCCGGTTTTGGCTCCGCCGCCGTCGCCGCCTGGGGATTGGGTACCCGGCTCGAGTTCTTCTCCATCGTGGTGGTGCTGGCCCTGACCATGTCCATGCCACCGATGATCGGGCGCATGCTGGGGGCTGGTGAGCTCGACAACATCCGCAAACTGGTGCGCATTGCGGTTCGCTTTGTAGTGGTCTGGCAACTGATGCTGGGGCTGGTATGGCTGACGGCCTCCGGGCTGGTTTCCACTCTGTTCAGCCGGGATGCTGATGTTCAGGACATACTGCTGAGCTATCTGCTGCGAGTGCCCCTGAGCTATAGCGGCCTGGGGGTCTGCATGTTGATGGTTTCAATCAACAATGCCCTGGGATTACCCATGCGGGCGCTGCTGATTTCAACGCTACGGCTATTCGCCTGTTACCTGCCTCTGCTGTGGCTGGGCGCCCAGGTGTCCGGGCTCACTGGCTTGATGTCCGGTGCCCTAATTGGCAACCTGTTCGCCGGGGTGATGGCGTACAGTCTTTACCGCCAAGGAATGACCAGATTGAGACAAAAGTACCCCGCCACTTGACGGTTAACAATGAATTAATGTGCTAGTCTTCGGTAATCTGTTTTGGCTATCGCGCCCCGGCCTTTTCGCTGCGGGCAGATGAATAATTAACCCCAATACTCCTTCCGGGTTACCGGCCTCACTATGGTACCAGGACTCATCATTTTGCTGCCGGTGCTGGGAGCCTTTGCCTCCTGGGTACTGAGCCGCAACCCCACCGGCGTGAGTGTACGTGTTCATGCCATCACAGCCGCATTGGCACCCCTGGCCGGTTTACTTCTGCTGGCAGGTCACTGGCCGCAGGCGTCTGACCCGAACGCGCTGGTCACCACCGTACAGTGGATTCCACAACTGGGCCTTAACCTGTCGTTCCGGCTGGACGGGCTGAGCTGGCTGTTTGCCACCCTGATCACCGGCATTGGCTGCCTGATCATTCTGTACGCCCGTTACTACTTCGATGGCAAAGCCACTGCCCCACGTTTCTTTATCCTGATCCAGCTGTTCATGACCGCCATGCTCGGCATTGTGCTGTCGGAGAACCTGCTGTTCATGCTGGTGTTCTGGGAACTGACCAGCCTGGTGTCGTTCCTGCTGATCGGCTTTAACTGGTCCAGCCGGGGCGCCCGCCGGGGTGCCCGAATGTCGCTGGTGATTACCGGTGGCGGCGGCCTGGCGCTGCTGGCCGGCATTCTGTTGCTGGGCAACATGGCCGGTAGTTTCCAGTTATCTGACATTCTCGCCCAGGGCGAGACGCTCAAACAGCACAGCCTGTATCCGCTGATGCTGAGCCTGGTGCTGCTGGGGGCATTCACCAAATCCGCCCAGGCGCCTTTCCACTTGTGGTTGCCCCACGCCATGGCCGCCCCTACACCGGTCTCCGCCTATCTGCATTCAGCCACCATGGTCAAGGCCGGGCTGTTCCTGATGGCGCGCCTGCACCCGGCCCTGGGCGATACCGAACTGTGGTTTACGCTGATCACCGTTACCGGCATGGTCACCCTGATGGTGGGCGCTTTCGTAGCGATGTTCATGCACGACATCAAGGGTCTGCTGGCCTATTCCACCATTTCCCATCTGGGCCTGATCACCCTGCTGATTGGCATGGGCAGTGAAATGGCCATGGCGGCAGCGCTGTTTCATCTGGTCTGCCACGCCTTGTTCAAGGCCCCGCTGTTTATGATGGCAGGCTATGTTGACCAGGCCACGGGCAGCCGTGACATGCAGTTGATTAACGGCCTGTGGCGCTGGATGCCTGCCCTGATGATCGTCACCCTGGTGCCGGCGGCCGCCATGGCGGGGCTACCGCTTATGAGCGGCTACCTGAGCAAAAAGATGCTGTTCTCCGAAAGCCTGCTGGTGACGGCACCCCACTGGGCGGATGTGGTGATCCCGGCCTGGGTCACCGTGGCGGGGCTGTTTTCGGTGGCCTATTCAGTGCGTATCTTCCACAACGTTTTCTTTAACGGCCAGCCACGGGATCTGCCGGTGTGGCCACCAAAACGTAAACCGGCCGCCGCGTTGTTGCCGTTGGCCATTCTAGCGACCCTGTCGCTACTGGTTGGGTTGGCGCCCCAATGGATCTACGACCACCTGGTGCATATGGCGGTGCTCCAGACCACTGCGGCTCACCTTCCGGAATACGATTTCAGCGCCCTGTCCGACGCCCACACTCCCGCCATGATGAGCCTGCTGGCGATGCTGGGCGGGCTGGCAGTCTACGCGGCCCGCAAGCCGTTGTTCGCCATTCACGCCCGGCTACCGGAGGTGGACGCCAAGGACATTTTTGAAACCGCCATGCAGCGCACCATCCGCTTCTCCCAAACGCTGGTTTATCGCCTGGAGAATGGCTCGCTCCAGCGCTATCTGGCGCTGATCCTGTTAACCACCGTCGCCCTGGTGGCCTGGAGCCTGAGCGGCCTGGAACACTGGCGTGGACCCATACCCATGACTTCCCTGGACCCACTGGTGGTGTTCGGTGTCGGCATTCTGTGCCTGTCTGCCATTGGCGTGACACTGTTCCACCGCCATCGCTTGCCGGCGCTGCTGCTGTTGTCGGTCACCGGCCTGTTTGTCACCCTTACGTTTGCCTGGTTCTCCGCACCGGACCTCGCCCTGACGCAACTGTCGGTTGAAGTGATGGCGGTGGTGATCATGATGCTGGCATTATCCTTTTTGCCCCAGAGCTCGCCGAAGGAATCCCGTTGGCCCAGAATTGCCCGGGACCTGTTCGTGGCCCTGGCCGCCGGCGGCGGTGTGGCCGCGTTTACCTTTGCCGTGCTGACCCGCCCGGTAAACTCCATTTCCGATTTTTTCCTGGCCAACAGTGTGCCCGGAGGCGGCGGGACCAACGTGGTCAACGTTATCCTGGTGGATTTCCGGGGTTTCGATACCCTGGGTGAAATCACCGTACTGGGTATCGCGGCAGTGGCGGTGTTCGCCTTCACCCGTAACCTTAACCTGAAAAAACGGGTGGCAGAATCCGGCCACTCCCATTGGGTAGCCGAGCCCCATCCGGTCATCCTGCAGATGGTGGCGCACATGGCTTTGCCCATTGCCCTGCTGGTATCGGCGTATATTTTCCTGCGCGGCCACAACATGCCAGGGGGCGGTTTCATTGCGGGATTGGTCACGGCCGTTGCGCTCACCCTGCAATACATGGCCGGTGGCCTGGTCTGGGCCCAGGCGCGCATGCGTACGCACTTCCGCTCGCTCATTGGTGCGGGGCTGCTGATCGCCCTGCTGACCGGTGTTGCCAGCTGGCTGTTCGGTTATCCGTTCCTGACCACCACCTTTGCCCACCTGCACTGGCCATTAATAGGTGAGTTCGAGCTGGCCAGCGCCTTGCTGTTTGACCTGGGTGTGTACACCACCGTGGTCGGGGCAACCCTGTTGATTCTGGCGAATCTGGGCAAACTGATGACCATCGCCGGCCCGGGCAGGGAGGTAGGCTGATGGAACTGATGATCGCGGCCGCCCTGGGCATCCTGACCACCTGCGGAGTGTTCCTGATTCTGCGCGCTCGCACCTTTTCCGTGGTGCTGGGCCTGACCTTGTTATCGCACGCAGTCAACCTGTTCCTGTTCAGCATGGGCCGGCTGACAACCGGCGCCCCGGCCATTGTCGGCCTGACGGAATCCAGCGCAGACCCACTACCCCAGGCGCTGGTGCTGACCGCCATTGTGATCAGCTTCGCCATGACCGCCTTCGTGGTGGTGTTGTCCCTGAAAGCCGCCGTAGAACTGCGCAATGACCACGTAGACGGTGAAAACCCGAACGAGGACCGGCCATGACCCACCTGATGATTCTGCCGGTGGTCATCCCCATGCTGGCCGGTGCCTGGTTGCTGGTAAACCATCGGGCCAGTATTGGCCGCCAAAGGGTTTGGAGCATTTTGTCCACCAGTATCCTGGTGGCTCTGGGTGTGTGGGCGGTTATTGCCGCGCAAACCGATTACCACACCTACTGGCTGGGCAACTGGCAGCCGCCGTTCGGCATTGTCCTGGTGCTGGACCGCCTCAGCGCCATGATGCTGTTGCTGGCCGCCTTACTGGCCCTGTTCTGTGTGCTTTATGCCAGCCGGGGCAGCGATCGGGAGGGTTCCCACTTTCATGCCCTGTTTCAGTTCCAGCTGATGGGCATTAACGGCGCCTTCCTGACCGGTGATCTGTTCAACCTGTTCGTGTTTTTTGAAATCCTGCTGCTGGCTTCCTACGCCCTGTTGCTGCACGGCGGCGGCCGAGCCAGAAGCCGGGCAGGCCTGCATTATGTGATCATCAACCTGCTTGGTTCCGCCCTGTTCCTGCTGGCCCTTGGCATTCTTTACGGCCTGACCGGCACCCTGAACATGGCCGACCTGGCGGTGCGGATTGCCGCCGCCAACCCCGATGACCAAACTCTGCTGAAAGGTGCCGCCCTGCTGCTGATGGTGGTGTTTGGCATCAAGGCTGCCATTTTGCCGTTGCTGTTCTGGTTGCCCCGTGCCTACTCTGCCTCCAGCGCACCGGTGGCGGCGCTGTTTGCCATCATGACCAAGGTGGGCTTTTACGCCATGGTGCGGGTGCTTCTGATTGTGTTCGGGCTGGACGCAATGCAGCCCCTCAACGCCGAGGTGTTCCTCTGGCTCTGGCCCCTGGCGCTGGCCACCCTGGGTCTTGGTGCCATTGGTGTACTGGGGGCAGCCAGCCTGCGCACCATGGCGGCCTACCTGGTGATCATGTCCAGCGGTTTGCTGATGGCCAGTTTTGCCATGGCCGAGGCCACCGTACTGGCGGCCAGCCTGTTCTATCTGCTGCACAGCACCTGCCTGGCCGCAGTCTTTTTCCTGCTGGCCGACCTCATCGGCCGGCAGCGGGCCGACGGCTACGACCTGCTCTCGGTGACCGCACCTTTGACCCACCGCTGGACCCTGGGCACGCTGTTTCTGGTGGCGGCGGTCAGTATGGCGGGGCTGCCGCCGTTCTCCGGGTTCGTTAGCAAAGCCTGGCTGCTACAGAACGCCATCACGCACCCACACTATCTCTGGCTCTGGGGCATCACCTTGATTGCCGGCTTGTTCATGCTTGCCGCCCTCAGCCGAGCCGGCTCCGGCTGGTTCTGGAAGCCAGAACCGTTTACTGGCCGGCAGCGCCGCAAGCTGGACCCGGCCCGGGTAGCCACGGTGTCCGTACTTATCGGCATCAGTGGCGCCCTGGCCCTGTTTGCCGCGCCGGTGATGGAGTATATGACTGCAACCGCAGGCCAGCTTTATCATCCGTCCGCCTATGTTGAGGCGGTGCTTGGTGAGCCTGCCACGATGACGGGAGGGCGAGCCCCATGAACTGGTTACAGCGCTGGGTGCCACACCCCCTGTTCGCCGGCTTTCTGCTACTGTTATGGCTGTTGATGAACGAGTTCAGCTTTGCCCACCTGTTGCTGGGCGCGGTGCTGGCGGTGGTGATATCCCGGGTGACCCAGCCGTTCTGGCCGGAGCGTTCAAGGATCAAGCATCCGGGTAAGTTGCTGCGCTACCTTGGCCGGTTATTGATGGATATCCTGAAATCCAACCTGATTGTCGCCCGGCGCATTCTGTTCCATTCCCGGCGGCTGGAGCCGGGGTTCTTCACTTACCCCCTGGCACTGACCGACGATTTTGCCGTCACCATACTGGCCAGCACCATTTCGCTGACTCCGGGCACGGTCAGTGCCCACTACGATCGCGAGGGCCGGTGCCTGCTGATTCATTGCCTGCATCTGGAGGATGAAGCAGCGCTGATCAGAGACATCCGCGAGCGTTATGAGCAGCCGTTACAGGAGATTTTTGATGATTGAATGGGCGGTTAACCTGGCAATTACCGTGTTTGCGGTGGCCATCCTGCTAAACCTGTACCGGCTGGCCATCGGCCCGGACATCGTGGACCGGATCCTGGCGCTAGACACCCTGATGATCAACAGTATTGCGTTGATTGTGCTGTTTGATATCCGGCTGTCGCTGGGCATCCTGTTTGAAGCCGCCATGCTGATTGCCCTGATGGGTTTTGTCGGAACGGTGGCGATGACCAAGTACCTGTTGCGGGGGGATGTGATCGAATGACTTCGTCATCCATGCCGTTCGTTCTTGAATTGGTGATTTCGCTGTTCCTGGTGGCCGGCGCCGTGTTTGCGCTGATTGGCTCTATCGGCCTGGCCCGCCTGCGGGATTTCTTTATGCGGTTGCACGGGCCCACCAAGGCCAGCACCCTGGGCCTGGGCTGTTTGCTGATCGGCTCGTTGCTGTTTTTCAGTTTCCAGCGCGGCGCGCTGTCCGTGCATGAGGCGATTGTGACCGTTTTCCTGTTTGTGACTGCCCCAGTCAGCGCCCATATGATGGCCAAAGCCGCCCTGTTCCGGGGTGTGGATAAGGGCGGCCCAAGCCGGAATTACCCGGACCGTTAGCCGGCAAACCTGGCCCGGAAGCTCTCGGGCATGGGGGTGACTTCCCGGGTTTTGTAGTTGAAGAATACAAAGCCGTATTTAGCCATGGCCACGGATTGCCCGGTGTCGGCTTTGGTGACCCGGAACACGAAATCGCCGCCGTATTTGTTGAAATCCATCAGGCCGACTTCGAAGCGCAGCATGTCCGGGTAGAAGGATTCGCCCTGGTACATGGTGGCCAGGTCGGTGACGATGATGCCGGTGCCGTTCTGGTCGGCTTCTTCGATGCCGTGTTCTACCAGGAACTGGGCGCGGGCCTCGGAGAGCATGGAGATCAGGGCGTCGTTGCCGAGGTGGTTGGCGCCGTTGATGTCGGTGATTCTGACGGGCATTCGGGTTTCGAAGCTGAAGGCGTTGTCGGGGAATTCGAGTTTGATTCTTGCCACGGGGGTGTCCTGATCTGATTCAACATTGGATTGGCCTGAATCATACGCTTCCGGTTGTGACTTCTCATCTTATGGTGCTATCGGGTATCTTGCTTGGTATCCCTGCGCTTCTTTTTGCGGGGGCGCGGCGGTAAGGAAGGGCTTTCCAAAACACGCTGTGAATACATCCCTGTACGCTCTGCTCCGCCATCCCTGGCTCCGCAAGGTTTTGGAAAGCCCTTCCTTACCCCCTCGTTCTTACAATGTGCGCGCACCGTTTGAAGATTTAACAACAAACAAGAGTGACTTATGGATATTCGCCCGGCTGCCACCCTGGTTCTTACCCGCGATACCGAAAACGGCATTGAAGTGCTTCTGCTGCAACGCACCTGGGAGGCTATTTTCCTGCCCGGTTACTATGTGTTCCCCGGCGGGGCGGTGAACGAGCAGGAGTCGGAGGCGCAGCCGCATGTTGTGGGTGTTGAAGACGCGGATATCAGTCAGACCATGAGTCTGGATGAGGGTGGCGCGGATTTTATGTTGGCGGCGGTTCGGGAGTGTTTTGAGGAGGCGGGGGTTTTGCTGGCTCAGGATACGAACGGCAAGCTGGTTGGCGCGGACCATCCGGTTCTTGGTGAACGGCAGGCGTTGTTTCAGGATGAGGTGTCGCTGGCGCAGTTGTGTGAGAAGTACAAGCTGGTGGTGCCGCTGGACCGGTTGGCGTATTTGAGCCATTGGGTGACGCCGCCGGGGCCGCCGCGGCGGTTTGATACTCGGTTTTTTGTGGCGGTGGCGCCGGAGGGGCAACGGGCCGGGCATGATGGTCAGGAGACGATTGATCACGTGTGGATTTCACCGGCGCAGGCGCTGGAGGAGCATCGGGCGGGGCAGCGGTTGTTGGGGTTGCCAACGATCCGTACCTTGCGGGTGTTGTGTGATTTCAGTTCCACCGCCGAGCTGATGCGCTATGCCCATGCCAATCCGCCGGAGGCGTTCCCGACCGATCCCTGGCCGGCGCTTCGCAAGGGTAAGCCGGTGATGCTGGAACCCAACGCGCCTGCTTACGATGAGGCATTGAAGCTGGACCCGGAGGGCGAAGGCTCCACCCGGGCGGAAATCGTGCCGGGGCAACCGGTGGAGGTGGCGGCCGGTGTAGTACGATTGACGGCACCGAACCCGGGGATGATGACCGGGCCGGGTACCAATACCTATATCCTGGGTTTTGAGCGGTTTACGGTGATTGATCCGGGGCCGGCGAACGAGGCCCACATTGAAAAGATTCTGGAAGTGACCGGCGGGGTGGTGGACCAGGTACTGGTCACCCATACCCACCTGGATCATTCACCGGCGGTGTCGCTTCTGAAAGCACGAACCGGTTGCCGGGTGTTTGGCTGGCCAGCCCCGGAAGGCGCCGGGCAGGACCAGTCCTTCACGGCGGACGACGAGCCGGAGCATGGCGACCTGATTGTCAGTGAGGCGGGCATCCTGAAGGTAATTCATACCCCCGGGCATGCCTCCAACCATCTGTGTTACCTGCTGACGGACCAGGAGCTGCTGTTCTCTGGTGATCACATCATGCAGGGCTCTACGGTGGTGATCAATCCGCCGGACGGCGATATGAAAGCCTATGTGGAGTCCCTGTACGAGCTGTTGGAGGAGCCGGTGAGATTTATCGCCCCTGCCCACGGTTTTCTGATGGGGCAACCGGAGGCGGTGATCGATTACCTGATTACCCACCGGTTATCGCGGGAGCACAAGATCTTCCGGGCGCTGGAAGCACTGGCACCGGTGTCCCTGAAAGACCTGACGGCGAAAGCCTACGACGATGTGCCTGCGGCCATCCATGGACTGGCAGCCCGATCGGCCCTGGCTCACCTTCTCAAACTCGAAGCGGAACACCGGGCCTATCAGTCAGACAGCCTCTGGTACAACCTGTAAAGAACACCTAACGGCGGTAACAGAATCGCAACCAGAATTCGCAAAAGGTCCATTTAGTTCTCTCCTCGTGGCACGTATAACAGTCATATCTCTGAAAGATAGCAGTGTTATTACATTCAACCACATTGGGCCATTACAGATGGGCCCGTGATCATGAAAGTGGCATTAAACCTCTGTCACAGCGGTATTCATGAACCATACAGGGCCCTATCCTTGGGGCCACTGGACAGGTACTCGAGGACTTATGCTGTTTCAAAGGCCCAGATACTCCACAATCCGACACTTTCCGATCTGGTTTTTCGCGGCCGCCATGCCCATGGTCGCTTTAGCGGACACCAACGATGCCTCTTTGCTGGTGGCCCAACTTGCAGAGGATGAAAACGTTGAGGATGTGGTGCGTTCTGAACCTCGGCGCAGTCCAGGCGAAGATGACGACGCCGGCGACGACGAGCAGGAACCATCGGCGCCAGATACCGACCAGCAAACGCACACGGTCAAATCCGTGGTGGTACCCGTTACCCGCAAGATTGCCCCCAACATCGACCTGAAAGAGGTGGCCCCCCTGCCGGAACCCGAGCCGGAACCGGAAACCCTGCCGGGCGCGGAACTGTCTGCAGAGGAACTTCAGGTAGCACAGGATACTGCTCAAGGAGAAACGCCTGCGGCCGAGGATGAAGCAGACGTTCCAACTGAACCCGTGCCGGCGGAAAGCTTCACCTTGCTCGGCAAGGACGTGCTGCCCGGCACCTCCACACGACTGGCCTGGTCACCCCAGATCCAGATTGCCGGGCTGTCGCAGATTACCCCTGTGCTGGTGGTCAACGGCATCAACGCCGGGCCAACCCTGTGCCTGACCGGCGCCGTGCATGGCGATGAGCTCAATGGCATCGAGATTGTTCGCCGCACCATGTACGACCTGAACCCCGAGAAGCTCAGCGGTCGGGTGATCGGCGTGCCGATTGTCAATCTCACCGGATTCCAGCAGGGCAGCCGGTACCTGCCTGACCGGCGGGATCTGAATCGCTATTTCCCTGGCCGCAAAGAGGGCAACCTTGCCGACCGGGTGGCCTATTCGTTGTTCGAGAACGTGATTCGCCACTGCGACATGCTGGTAGACATTCACACCGGTTCCCTCAAGCGCACCAACCTGCCCCAGTTGCGGGCTGACATGAACAATCCAGACGTGGCGGAATTCACCCGTGGTTTTGACCGCATGGCGGTGGTGCACAGTTCCGGCTCCCCGGGCATGTTGCGCACGGCCGCCGTCCAGGCGGGCATCCGCGCCGTGACCATGGAAGCTGGAGAATCGTTGCGGATTCAGGAGCACCAGATTGAAGCCGGGGTAAACAGCCTCAACAGCCTGCTGGAAAAGCACGGTATGATTTCAAGGATGTTTGTCTGGGGCGATCCGGAACCGGTCTATTACGATTCCACCTGGGTGCGCGCTGAGCACGGCGGCATTCTGTTCAGCGAGATTGGCCTGGGTGCCAACGTCTCAGAGGGCGAGGTGCTGGGCTATGTGGCTGACCCGATTACTAATGAACAACACCCGATACGCTCCACCTCCAGCGGCAGGATCATCGGCATGGCGGTGGATCAGGTGGTGATGGCCGGCTTTGCCGCCTACCACATTGGTACGGAGGCAGAAGTTCCAGGAGAGTAGTATGCTAGGGGTTTCACCCAGGAGCATCTGATCCACAGGAGCCCATGTGTCTTCGGCAAACCCCGGCATTGTGTCCCGAATTCCCGGCCTGGCCTATGTGGGCCTGGTGCTTACGCCGCTGTTCTGGGCAGGCAATGCCGTGGTGGCTCGTGGCACGGTTGAACAAATACCGCCCCTGTCCATGTCGTTCTGGCGTTGGGTGATTGCCCTTGCCATTTTGCTGCCCTTCGGGTTCCCTGGCATGTGGCATCATCGCGGGGTCATCCGCGCCCGGCTTGGCTCCATGCTGGCCCTGGCCACCTTCAGTGTGGCGGCGTTCAACTCGCTGCTGTACTACGCCGCCATCACCACCACCGCCACCAACATTGCCCTGATTAACGCCACCATCCCCATTTTCGTGGCCCTGCTGGCGTGGATTCTTCTCGGCGACCGCACCCGGCCAATTCAGGCATTGGGCATCACCCTGGCCATCGGGGGCATTCTGACCGTAGTGGCCCGAGGCGAGCTCTCGGTTCTGACCGCCCTTCAAGCCCAGCCAGGCGACCTGATCATGGTGGCGGCCGTGTTCAGTTGGGGGTTGTTCTCGGTACTGCTCAGGCGACAGGCGGTACCATTACCGGCCCTCACCTTCCTGACCACCCAGATTCTGCTGGGCACGCTGGTGATCCTGCCGTTTTACCTGGCAGACCTGATTTTCTTCGCCGGGGGCTTTGAACTGTCCCGGAATACGGCGATGCCGCTACTGTATTTCGCCATATTCCCCGGTATCCTTGCCTACGCATTCTGGAATCACGGCGTGCATGCGATCGGTCCGGCCAGGGCCGCCATATTCATGTACCTTACACCGGTATTTGCATCCATACTGGCCGGCATTTTCCTCGGCGAATCCCTTGGTGTGTTTCACATGGTAGGGGGCTTGCTGATTCTCGCGGGCCTGGTAATGGCCACGCGAACCGGTCGCCGACAGGTTGCGTATCCACTTCGGAGTCAGGAACAAAACGGGAGAGACACATGATGAAAGCCGCCACCAGCATCAGGCGAACTCGCACCCTTTGTGGTCTGCTTTTGATGATTCTGGCACTTGGCATGCCTGCACTAGCGGCTGCCGAAGCCTGTGATCCGGAAGACCACCAATGGGTTCCCAGCCGCTATTACCCGGCAGGGTCTGTGGTGTTTCACAACGACACCTGGTACGAGTCCCGTGAAATCCATGAGGGTATGGAGCCGGGCATTACGTTTGACTGGAAACGCCTGCATTCAGTGCCCGATTGCAGTGGTGACAACAGCCCGCCCGACCCGATCGATCCGTCTGACGTCGAAGAGGGCATAACCCAGACTGACAACGATACCGAGTTCTGCGAACGCCCGGAACAGTGGCTGTTTGCTGAAAGTTACTCGGTCGGCAGTCAGGTGAGCCATGGCGGCAAGATCTGGGAAGCCATCCGGGATACCAAGGGCGATATGCCGGGTATCAAGGAACCACCGCACTGGAAGCTGATGCAAGAGCACTGCGCCATCCAGTCGCAACCGGTATTATAAGCCCGCCAGCGCTGCCTCGATCCGGGCAATGACCTGTTCCAGCACGGATCGGGGGCAGCCAATGTTCAGGCGCATGAAGCCACTGCCCGGTTGCCCGAAGGACAACCCCGGGTTCATGCCCACGCCGGCCTCCTGCACGAAGAATTGTTTCAGGCCGGCGTCATCCAGCCCCAGGCTCCGGCAGTCGAGCCACATCAGATAGGTGCCTTCCGGCGCAGCCACCTCAATACCCGGCAATCGCTTTGACACCGCGTTGGCCACATAATCCCGATTGGCCTGCAGATAGCCGAGCAGTTCATCCAGCCAGCCGGCGCCGTGGCGATAGCCCGCTTCAAAGCCGGCAATGCTGAACGGGTTGCACTGGGGCAAGTGCATGGACTCAAACACCGCTTTCATGGCTTTGCGCCGATCCGGGTCCGTGATCACCAGGGCCGACAGACCAAGACCGGGCATGTTGAAACTCTTGCTCGGAGCCACCGCCGTCACCAGAGCATCCTCTTCTCCGGCGAGTCTACCCAGGACGGTATGCGGTGCCGCGTCCGGATAAGTCAGATCACAATGTATCTCGTCTGAGAGCACCACCAGGTTGTGGCGCCGGACAATGGCCAGCAGCTCTTTGAGCTCCGCGTCCGTCCAGACCCGGCCGACCGGGTTGTGGGGGGAGCACAACAACAGCACCCTGGCATCGGGCCGGGCAGCGCATTGCTCGAGATGCTCCAGATCCATCCGGTACTGCCCGGTCTGCGGATCCTGAACCAGGGGGTTTTCGATCACTTCACGACCGCTCTGGCGCACCGAGCTGAAAAAAGGCGGATACACCGGCGGCTGTATAATCACGCCCTCGCCGGGTTCGGCGTAGGCCATACAGGCGGCATTCAGAGATGGCACCACCCCCGGCGCCATCAATATCCACTCCCGGCGAATGTGCCAGCCATGGCGCTGCGCAAACCAGTCGATCATTGCCTGACACAGGCTGTCAGGAAACAGGGTATAGCCGTAAACCGGGTGCTGAGCCCGCTCAGTCAGGGCGCGGGTGACCGCCTCGGGCGCAGCAAAGTCCATATCCGCCACCCACACCGGAATGACATCCTCCCGGCCAAACACTGCCTGGCGGGCATCAAATTTGACTGAGCAGGTATTGTCACGTCGAACAGGCTGATCAAACGCACTGGCCACAAACGAACTCCCCAACTGGTTGAAAGACTGCCGAAGGCTATTGTGGTAGCCCCGGCCAACGACCGCAACCAACCGTGGCAGGCGCCTCCCGCTTTGGTCGAACATGGGCAATTTTTGCTTGCCGAAACGGGCCGATACTTGCGAACCTAACCGTTTGTTGATGGTTGTCGTCCCGAACGTTTGTCGGAGTTCTCCCCATGATCGGCCAGATCCTAGCTACCATGCTGCCGGTATTCCTGATTGCAGGTTGCGGCGCCCTGTATGGCCGCTACCGCACACCAGACATTCAAGGCCTGAACGTTCTCAACATGGAACTGTTTGTGCCCATGCTGGTGTTTGCCGTACTGGCCGACCAGCAGGCGCCCCTGCAGGACTATGGCTGGCTGGCCCTGGCGGCAACGGTGGTGGTGCTCGGTTCTGGCATCCTGCTGTACCCGGTGGCCCAGGTTCTGAACCTGAACCTGAAAACCTTCCTGCCGCCGATGATGTTCAACAATTCCGGCAACATGGGCATTCCGTTGCTGGTACTGGCGTTTGGTGAGGCGGCACTGCCGGCAGCGATCGTACTGTTCATCGTCGAGATGCTGCTGCACTTTTCCGTTGGCCTGTACATGCTGGACCCGCACACGTCGATCATCCGGCGATTGCGGCTACCGATCGTGTTCGCCAGCATCGCCGGGCTAACGGTTAACTTCAGCGGTGTTGCCCTGCCTGGCTGGCTGCTGGAAACCCTGAACATGCTGGGTGGCGTGTGTATCCCCTTGATGCTGTTTGCCCTGGGGGTGCGGATGCTGGATGTGGATTTCCGGGACTGGAAACTGGGGCTGATTGGCGCCATTGCCTGCCCGGTCAGCGGCTTGCTGCTGGCCTGGCCGATGATTGCGATACTCGACCTGCCTGGCTTGCAGGTAGCCTGCCTTTGGGTGTTTGCGGCGCTCCCGCCTGCGGTGCTCAACTACATGGTGGCGGAGCAGTATCAGCAGGAGCCCCATGCGGTGGCATCGCTGGTATTATTGAGCAACCTTGGCAGTCTGGTCGTCATGCCCATTGTCCTGGGCCTGGTGTTCGCAGCCGGCTATCTGTGAACGGCTCACCACTTCACATGGATGAATAACGGATGTCTGAAACCGTTGCGGTGGTGCGTGCTGCCCGCCCGAACTTTCTCCTGCTGGCACCCGTGTGCGTGGGGCTGGGCCTGGCCGTTGCCTGGCAACAGGGCCAGACCCCTGCTCTGATCGACACGGTGCTGGTGTTTGTGGGCGCTTTGCTGGCCCATGCTGCGGTCAACCTGCTCAATGAATATGACGATTTCCGGTCCGGGCTGGATCTGATCACCCAGCGGACTCCTTTCTCCGGAGGCAGCGGCGCACTATCCGAAATACCCTCCGCAGCGCGGGGGGTACTGTGGGCAGGGCTAGGCACCCTGGGAATGGTGGTCGCCATCGGCGTGTACTTTTTGTGGCTTCGGGGTTTGCCCATGTTCATTCTGGGTGCCGCCGGGGTGGTGCTGGTGCTGACCTACACTCGCTGGATCACCCGTTCGCCGCTGTTATGCCTGCTGGCACCGGGCATTGGCTTTGGCCCGGTGATGGTGTTGGGCACCCTGGTGGCCCTGGATGCCCGGCTGGATGCCGCCGCTCTCGTCTGCGCCGCTGTCACCCTGCTGCTGGTCAGCGAGTTGCTGTTGATCAACCAGATACCAGACGCGGATGCTGACCGGCAGGTTGGCCGCCGGCACCTGGTGATTACCCTTGGGCCGGAGATCGCCAGTAAGGTGGTGGCATCCCTGCTTATCGGCAGCTATGTGCTGATTATCGCGTCGATGGTTGCCAACATTATGCCCAAGCTAACGCTGCTCGCCGTGTTACCAATGCCCCTGGCCCTGTGGCTCAGCCTGCGCCTGCCTCGCGTGCTTTCAGCACCCAGAGAATTGAACCGGGTGCTGGCCATCAACGTGGCTGTTGTTGTGTCTACCCTCGCCCTCTTGGTGACCGGGCTCAGTCTTTAAGCCTGAACACCCGCACTCTGGAGCGCAATTGACCTGCGAGCACAGCCAGATCACGACTGGCGCCGGCAACCTGATCGGAGCCCGCAGAAGTTTCAATCGTACCGTCGTGAATTCTGGCGATGTTGCGGTTAACTTCTTCCGCTACCGAACTCTGCTCCTCCGCCGCACTGGCAATCTGGGCATTCATGTCGTTGATAGACGCAACTTCCTCACGGATACGCCCCAGGGCGGTCTCCGCCTCCGCCGTTTTCTCGACCGTCACCCGGGCCAGATCCCGGCTCCGTGCCATTTCACCGGACGCCTCGCCAGCCCCTGCCTGCAGTCTGCCGATCATGTCATGGATTTCGCGTGTCGAATCCTGGGTGCGTGATGCCAACGACCGGACTTCATCCGCCACCACGGCAAAACCCCGGCCATGCTCGCCCGCCCGTGCTGCCTCGATAGCTGCGTTCAGGGCCAGCAGATTGGTCTGCTCGGCAATGGCATTAATCACTTCGATAATTTTCTCGATGTTGCCACTGTCCTCAGACACCCGGCTAACCGAAGCTGCAGCATCCTCAAGCTTACTCGCCAGATCGGAAATGGACACGGCCGTTTCCTGAACCACCCGATTGCCGGTTTCCACTTCCTGGTCGGCCTTGCGCGTTGCTGTGGCGGCGTTGGCCGCAAACCCGGCCACTTCGTTCACCGTGGCGGCCATCTGGTTCACTGCGGTCGCCATCTGCTCCGCTTCGTTAGCCTGCATGCGAATCTGCTTGCTGTTGTTGTCGGAGGTTGCTTCAAGTTCACCAGAAGCGGAGGACAACTCTTCAGAAGCCGAACGCACCTCGCGAATAATCCCGGTCAACCGATCTATGGTGTCGGCCAGGGCGCCCATGACACTGTTGGGATATCGTGTCGTCAGGCTCTGGTCCAATTGGCCATCCGCCAGTTGACGAATAGCACCGGCCACCTCTTCCGGCTCGGCCCCCAGAATACGTTTGAGGTTACGGATAATCAGGGTCGCCACCAGCACACTGACCAACACGGCAAAGCCTGTGATTGACAGAATCATGATATTGAAACCACTTGCCGCTTCGCGCACCTCGTTCAGATCATCGGCAATGGCATCCTCCTGGTAGTCAATGAAGGCATTGACCCTGGCAAGCCACTCGCTGTAGGCCGGCGAAACCTGATCAAGCAACAACCGCCGCGCACGCTCTACGTCACCCGAACGCCGCAATTGCACGACATCTTCAGTAAGCGCCAGCGTTCTTTGCTCGGTGGCGTCAATCGCGGCCAGCAAACGGCGTTCCTGCTCAGTCGCACCCTGAGCCCGAAACATGTTCGCCATGGCCTCAGCGTTTTCCCGGTACATGGCCGCCAGGGACCGGATATCATTCAGGTGCCTCTGCAGGTTGGCATCGCTGTTTACCAGCACCACATCACGAATCGCAATGGCGCGGTCGTGAACACTGCCTCGAAAGTTGATGGCAAATCGCTGTTTGAGTGAAGCGCCTTCGTTAACAGAAGTCAGGGTTCTATCGATAAAGCCGACCCGGTGGTTACCAACCACACTGACCAGCACCATCAACGACACCATCAAACCGAAACCCAGCGCAAGACGTTTTGCAACAGTAAGCTGGCCAATCATTTGCGCACTCCAGATATTTGTTTTGTCTGCAAGAGTACGATTAAAGAAGCAAATGGATTATTTGTGTTTAAGAGGAATTGTAAATAATCGTATCTTACGCCCTGGCAGATGGTTATCCGCCCGTTTTACTTGCAACTACGGATGCTTTGACCGATGGTTAAAGGCAAATGCGCCCGATTTGGTAACGATATGGAGGTCTTTCCATGAGTGTTCTGTTTCTGATTCTCAGCGCCCTGGTGCTGATCTATTTCAGTGTTGGCGGGAAGGCAGCGGCAATCGTGATGTCAATTGCCACCCTGGTCGGCGTTGCCAACGACGGCTGGCACATTCTCAGCTTTCTGATCGGCGGTCTGTTGCTGGCACTGGCGTTGCTGATCACCCTCCCGGGCGACCTGCGCCTGGACAAGTTCAGCCGGCCCCTGCTGGGCTGGGTCCGCAGCCGCCTGCCCAAGCTCTCTCCAACCGAGCAGGAAGCCCTCAACTCCGGTTCGGTAGACTGGGATGGCGAACTGTTCTCCGGCAAACCCGAATGGAACAAGCTGCTGGACGCCGCTCCGGCGCATCTGACCAGCGAGGAGCAGGCGTTTCTCGACGGCCCGGTGGAAGACCTGTGCAAACTGCTGGATGACTGGCAGATCACCCACGAACACTACGACCTGCCAGACAAAGTGTGGAAATTCATCCGTGACAAGGGCTTCTTTGGCCTGGTCATTCCCAAGGAAGACGGGGGCCTGGGCTTCTCCAACACTGCCCACTCCGAAATCGTGATGAAAATCTCCACCCGCAGCGTATCGGCAGCGGTGACCGTCATGGTGCCCAATTCCCTGGGCCCGGGTGAGCTGCTGATGCACTACGGCACCGACGACCAGAAACACCACTACCTGCCGCGCCTGGCCAAAGGCAAGGAGATTCCCTGTTTTGCCCTGACCTCCCCGGTGGCCGGCTCCGACGCAGGTGCCATTCCGGACAAAGGCATCGTCTGCAAGGGCGAATGGAACGGCAAGGAAGTGCTGGGCCTGAAGGTCACCTGGAACAAGCGCTACATTACACTCGCCCCGGTAGCGACCCTGATTGGCCTGGCCATCAAGGTGTATGACCCTGAACACCTGATCGGCGATCAGGACGACATCGGCGTGACCTGTGTGATGGTGCCGCGGGAAACCGACGGCGTGAACGCCGGAGCCCGCCACCTGCCCATGAACACCGTGTTCATGAATGGCCCCACCTGGGGCACCGAAGTGTTTATCCCCATGGAACAGGTCATCGGCGGACAGGACATGCTGGGCAAAGGCTGGAAAATGCTGCTGGAATGCCTGTCCATCGGCCGCTCCATCTCCCTGCCGGCTCTCGGCACCGGCGCCGGCAAACTGGCCAGCCTGGCCACCGGCTCCTACGCCTATACCCGGGAACAGTTTGGCCGCACCATCAGCCAGTTTGAAGGCGTTCAGGAAGCCCTGGAGCCCATCGCCGGCTACACCTACATGATGGACGCCGCCCGCCTGCTGACCGCCGGCATGCTGGACCGGGGCGTACGGCCTTCCGTGCCCTCGGCGGTACTGAAGTACCGCAACACCGACCTGATGCGGGAGGTGATCAACCACGCCATGGATGTAGTCGCCGGCCGGGGCGTGATCACCGGCCCCCGCAACTTCCTGGCCCGGGCCTACCAGGCAGTGCCCATCGGCATTACCGTGGAAGGCGCCAACATCCTGACCCGCAGCCTGATGATCTTCGGCCAGGGCGCCATTCGCTGCCATCCGTTTATCGTGGAAGAAATCGAAGCCGCGGGCATGGAAGATGAAGACAAAGCCGCAAAACAATTCGATGGCATCTTCTACCGCCACCTGGCCCACACTACCCGCAATGCCCTGCGGGCGTTCGTACTGGGCCTGAGCAAGGGCTGGCTGGAAACCGCGCCACGCCAGGGCGACATCCAGAAATACTACCGCCAGCTGGGCCGATTCTCCGCTGCCTTCGCATTAATGACCGACGTCACCCTGCTGACCGTCGGCGGCGGCCTGAAAGCCCGCCAGCGCTTGTCTGGCCGCATGGCCGACTGCCTGGTCCAGCTCTATTACGCCACCGCCGTGATCAAGCAATGGCATGAAGAAGGCTACCCGGACGACCAGCGAGACCTGGTGGAATGGTGCCTGCAAACCTGCCTGCACGACCTGCAGGACTCCATGCGTGAAGCCATCATCAACTTCCCGGTACCGGCCCTGCGCTGGCCGCTGCGTTTGCTGGTGTTCCCCCTTGGCGCCACCGGCCTGAACGGCCCGGACGACAAGCTGGGCGCGAAAGTGGCCGCGACCATCGTGAACGACACCCCGGTGCGCCAACGCATCAGCCGCGGCACCTTTATCAACATGGATCCCGACGACCCGCTGGGCCGCGTACTGAATGCCTATAACCTGGCCAACGAAACCGCCGAGATGCGCCAGCGCCTCCACGAAGCCATCCGCAATCGTGACGAAGACGAACTGGACGGCATTGCCCTGCTGATGGGCCATCAACGTAAAGAGCTGGTGGACTGGGCCTGCGCCCAGGGCATCATCAAGGCGGACGAATGCCCGAAAATGGAAGAAGCGCTGACAGCCCTGTATGACGTCATCCGGGTGGATGCCTTCGACGCCGATGGCCTGAAAGCCCTGGCCAAGGGTGCCAAGGGCAAGCGCAAAGTGGTTGAGCGCCCCGCAAAAGGCTAGTTCCCTGCCGGAGTGGGTAACCCTGCTCCGGCGTTTTGGCCGTGCATAGCACCGACAGCGGGACCATGACCCACAAAGATACGACCCGAAAGCATCGTTACAATGTCTGACGGTTTCATGCCCAGAGTCATCCGAAAGGTATGGGAGAAGTGGGCAGAATCTGCAAAGCCCGCGGCGATCGCAGCCTCCGTGAGTGATGCGCCACGCTCCACGCCGGTAAACGTAACAAACAACCGGTGCCACTGCCGATAGCGACGCACGGGCACGCCTACCTGGGCACGAAACAGCTCTACCAGACGGGAAACCGAGAGGTTGACCGAGTTCGCCAATTCCTCCACTGAGACATTTCTGCCGATCTCCGACTGAATCCGTTCCACCACCCGCGCCACCCGTGGATCGGTCTCAGGATAGGGCTGAGCCCCGGGGTTGATCCCCGACTCCAGTGCATCGAAGGCTGCCTCCGCCTGCATGGGAGCGTTGTAGAGCGCTTTGAGCCAACGTTGAAGTGAGTGCTCACCATGAAAGCCGGCGTATACCCCGTCCTGATGCCTGGCCATGCTGTGAGACAACAGACGGAAATCCTGCCCCAGGGCATCCAGGTAACACGCCGCGACCAGCTGACCCTGGGGATCAATCCTGGCGCTTTGGCCCGGCGCTAACAGCAGCGAATGCTCATGCCAGACAACGTCTTATCCCGGCAACAGCAGTTGCACGGGCCCTTCGGCTGCGATGACCAGCGAAGCGGCCGCTTGGCTGAACTCAATCGGATGCCGCAAGCGCCCGACAAACAGGGTGCGCCGGGGCCAGAGATACAACAGGTTGGAACGTGAATTATCCATGGGCATCAACGCATGCCCGCTGCATTCTTGCGCCGGGCAAACGGCTTCTTGTTGTTGTATGTCTGCCCGAGTGTATATGCATTTCTCAACAATCACCCACGAAAGATGCCGGTTACGTGAACAATTCCGGGCTTTTTTGGCGTTAGCCTGCGAACTCGTCAGTTCTTACAAGCGCAGCGGGGCAATCCATGGGTAGATTCAAGGGGCAATACCATGCAGTCATCCTGACAACAAACACAAAAAGGAACGACATCATGAACTCATGGATAAAAAGCGCCGTCGCAGCGCTGATATTGAGCCTGTCCCTGCCAGCACAGGCCGGTCTTTTCGACTGGTTATGGGGATCAAAAAAACAGGGTGCAACCAAGCACCCGATCGTCCTGGTACCGGGCATTTTTGCCTTCGACACCATTGCCGGCGTTGATTACGGGTACCGCATTCCCAACGCCCTCGAAAAAGAGGGCGCCACGGTATTCGTACCCAAGATCAATGCCTTTGACAGCTCAGCCATGCGCGGTGAGAAGCTGATCCAGCAACTGGACGCCATCCGGGCCGCCTCCAGTGGCGCAATCACCCGCTTCAATCTGATTGGCCATAGCCAGGGCGGGGTGACCTCCCGCTATGTCATGAACGTTCGGCCCGACCTGGTGGCTTCCGTGACCACACTTCACTCTCCTCATAAGGGCTCGCCCCTGGCCGACATAGTGACCGGCATCGCTCCAGAGGGGTCACTGACGGGTGTCGGTTTTGAAGCCCTGGCAAATACCGTGGGCAATCTCGTTAATCTCCTGTCCGCCAACAAGGCGGACCGTTCCGACATCTACGCCATGCTCGCAGAATTCAACAAACCGGGCGCCGCGGCCTTTAACAACCTGTTTCCAGCCGGCTTACCAGCGTCTGAATGCGGCCAGGGGCCGTCAAGCGTCAACCTGAACGGCCACACCATCCGGCTGTATTCCTGGAGCGGGACCGCCCAGTTCACCACCGGCTTTGATCCCTCAGATGCCCTTTTCGGCATCACCAGCCTCGCCATTCCAGGGGCAGACGACGGCGTAACCGGCCGGTGCTCCAGCCACTTTGGCCAGGTGATTCGCGACGACTACTTCATGAACCATCTGGATGTGACCAACCAGGTGCTGGGTATGGTATCGCTGTTTGAAACCTCGCCGCTGACCCTGATGCGCAACCACACCAGGCGCCTCGCTAACGCCGGGCTGTAAAACCAACACCCCACTGGCCAGCCCGGTGGGGTGCCTTCATGGGCTTATATTCATGAACCACCGCAGCCGTTTCCTTCTGGTGGCCGGCATTATCACCATAGCCGGCGCCCTGACTCTGACCCATCGGGGAACCACCGAGGGTCCAGACACCGCAATTCAGGCACCGAAAATCTCCACCGACCAGACCGGTACCCCCGGACTACCTGCGCACAACCTCAGCCAGCAAAGCGTCCCGGAGCTGCCTCCTGAACTCGTTGGCCTGGAACCGAAGGGGGCGCTTTCAGTCGATGCCAACCACCACCTGGTCCCGGATGAAAACCTGCGCACCCTGTTTGATTTTCACCTGGCCAACCTGGATCGTGAACCCATGGACCTGGTTCTCAACCGTATCAGAGCAACGCTGGCTAACCGGCTAGGCGAACCGGCTCGAAGCCAGGCCCTGGCATTGCTCAACGATTACGTTAACTACCGGCTGGCACTTACCCGCATTGACCAGAACCTGCCACCGGGTTTCGACCACGATGGCTTCGACCTCAACGCCCTGACATTGCGCCAGAAAGCATTACTGGCGGCCCGCGCCGAGCATTTCACACCACAAACCCACGCCGCCTTTTTCGGCGAAGCCGAGCAACTCGACAACTACACTCTCGAAAGACTGACGATTGAACGCAACGAAGCGCTCACCGAACAACAAAAAGCCCAACAACTGGCACAACTGGAACACGCTTTGCCTGAACACATTCAACGAACCCGAGCCCGGGCCACCATCAACAGCACCCTGTACCAGAAGACCGAAACCATGAGACGCAACGGCGCCACAGACGCCGACATTTTCCAGCTAAGGGCACAAAACCTGGGCGAAACCGCCGCAGCCAACCTGGCGGAACTCGATTTACAGCAACAGACATGGCAAAACCGGCTTGACCATTACCGGCAAGAGAAAGCCCGGATCATCGCCGCCAGCCTCAGCCCTGAAGACCGGCAAACCGCTGTCAGCGAGTTACAACAGCGTCTCTTTGAAGGCCCTGAGCGGCTGAGAGTCAGAGCTCTGGATGCCGACGCCCGGCGCTACCCGATCGCAAACCACCCCGAATAGCCTCATCCACCAGCCAGCGGCGCAGCGTCTGAATCCCACGCTCCCGCCGGCGACTGGTCTTCCAGGCGAAGTAGAACTTGTCACCCGTCACCACCGAATGCGCGGGCAACCGAACAAAATCCGCCGAATCCTTGCGGGTACTGAGCATGTAATCATTGGTCAACGCAATGCCCTGATGAAAGCGCGCCGCCTCCAGCGACAACAGCATATGACTGGAATGCAGCAGCCGACTGGACGCAGGCAACTTCATACCGGCCTCCTGATACCAGGCCTCCCAGTCACCGCCCTGTCTGTCATAAATACTGTGAGTCGACAGCAACGGAAACCGGGCCACCTCTGCCGGCGCTACCGGCTGCTCATCCCGCCCCTCTGGCTCCGCATCCCGCCCCAATTCACGCCGTATACGCTGCCAATAGTCCTGACTGCACACCGGAAACAACCGCTCCTCATACAGCAGATCGTAGCTGTAGGCCCGCGAATCCCGGTGAATCGTAATAAAACAATCCGCCACCCGATCCGACAACACCGGATTCTCACTACTCATCTCCAGAGCCAGATCAATCTGCGGATGCAGCCGCTGCAAATCCGGCAACCTCGGCGCCAGCCAGCGCACCGCAAACGAACTGAACACCGACAACCGCAACCGCGACTCCTCATGCCCCAACAGTTGCTCACTGGCCCGTTCAATCTGCAACAGTGCCGAACCAATGGCATCCAGATACTGCCGCCCCTCATCCGTCAACGTTACCTTCCGGCCCGAACGCCAGAACAGCCGCTCCCCCAAATAGGTTTCCAGCTGTTTGATCTGGTGACTGACAGCACTCTGGGTGATCGACAGTTCCTCGGCAGCCGCCGAAAAGCTGTTAAGCCGGGCAGCGGCTTCGAATACAGGGAGGGCTTTCAGTGGAGGTAGTTTCATCGGCTTAGTATCTAATTTTCTAATGGATGGCTAATAATCATCATTTTATCGGATATTAGCACTTCATTAGACTCTCCACCGAGATTAATGTCATTCCAACTCGAGATTGAGATTCGATCTCACGAAACGTGGTATTGCTCCAGGCCAGAGCCACCAAGGCTTGGACGGCTACTTTTGTCCTATCAGGAAAAGTGCCTCACCATTTTAATGTGAGATTCCTCCTGTTTTATCTCGTTTTGGCGTTTGTCAGTCGTCTGTCGTGGGCCGGACTTTTCTGGCAGTGACAGTGCTAAATCACATTAAACCAGGCGCGAAACGGCTTGCGCCTGCCAAAGCCGGAACCATAGGAGGTCATCATGTCAGGTAAAACCGTCAATAGCGCCATCCTGCTACTTGTGATCGGCAATGCTATGGCCATTTTGTCTGATGTGTTTATCAAACTGCTGGAACCGGGCGCCCCGATCTTTCAGTTCGCTTTCCTCCGGTGTGTCCTCACGCTGGCCTTTCTGCTACCTCTCGCGGGTCACCTGAACCGGGGGCAGCTGTTCAGTGGGCTAAAGATCCACACGCTCCGGGCTCATATTCATCTGGGCGGCATCCTGTGCATGGTCGTGGCTCTGGGCAATCTGCCGCTGGCTACCGCCAATGCGCTCTTTTACGGCGCACCGATTCTGGTGATGGTGTTTTCGGCCCTGGTTTTCCGGGAACGGCTGACGCCCCTGAGCGTACTGGCCGTATTCAGCGGTTTCACCGGCATCGTGGTAATCCTGCGCCCAGTGGAATTCAACTGGGCAGCCATCGCCGCCCTCGGGTCTGCTCTGGCACTTGCAATCAATGCGGTCATGGTCCGGCAACTGCCCAAACAGCAGTCAACGGTACACAAGCTGTTTCTCAATTACCTGCTGATCCTGCCGGTAGCCGGTGCCCTGGCGCTCTGGGAGGGGGCCGAGTGGTCGCCCGGCATACTACTGAGTGCCGCCGGTTCCGCTCTATTTATTCTCGGTTACAACATCACCGTCCTGCTGGCCTATCAGCAGGTAGACGCCAATCAAGTCACCAGCGCCGAATACACCGGCCTAATCTGGGCGGTGCTGATTGGCTGGATAGGTTTCAATGAGATGCCCGATCTCTGGTTCGCCGTGGGCAGCGCTATGATCGTAGTACCACTAATACTGGTGGGGTTGCATTCCCGTCAGCGGAGCCACCGAGTGCTCCGGCCTTACCCGGCGAATAGTTGAGGCCTTAGGGCAGTGATTATGCAGGCGGGACTGACCAGCAAGGATGGTCGTGCACATTTGGTTACCAGAGTCTGCCTATAGCCGGATTTTTCTATAACTGTGTTGTCCTATTACGAGGTCAAGGAGCCACATGCGCAGCTTCACTGAATGTGGGCTTCCTTTTTAGCTCCTTACTGCACAACGCCTAGCCCACACGCCTGTTTAGGCCAGGTCACAGCGAAATGGCGGGAAATCTAGGATGGACTTTCCTCATTAAGCGTGCCAAGCCCTAGCCTCAAACAGAGGCCATTTCAAAGGCCCCTTTGCTTCCGTTCGATCTGTGGTCTCTTCACGATACTCTACTCCCTGCGTATTCCAGACCAAGGTTGCCACTGATTCCAGACGAAGCCTGCCACCCATTCCACGCGAAAGCTGCCACTGATTCCACGGCAAAGCTGCCACCCCGGCAGGCTGCCTGAACCGCCATCAAAATCGTCCGGCGCGGGATAACTTAACGGTACTCTGACCCTTTTCATCCGGAGATGGGCCAGATGCCAGCGAAGAGGTTATCCATGCGCAAGATCAAAGAAGTTCTTCGCCTCAAGTGGGAGCGAGGGCTGAGCAACCGCCAGATTGCGGCGGCCTGTGGCGTCAGCCGCCCCACCGTGAGCGAATACCTGCGCCGCACGATTGAGGCCGGTCTGAGCTGGCCGTTGCCAGCGGATCTGGAGGAGGCCCATCTGGAGCAGTTGTTGTTCCCGCCACCACCGGATCTCCCGGCACAGGCCAGAGGTATACCCGACTGGCAACATATCCGCGACGAACTCACGGGCAAGAATGTTACCCTGTTCCTGCTGTGGCAGGAGTACCGGCAAGCCAACCCGGACGGTTATCAGTACAGCTGGTTCTGCGAGCACTACCGGGCCTGGCGGGGCAAGCTGGACCTGGTGATGCGCCAGGACCATCGGGCCGGTGAGAAGGTGTTCGTGGATTATGCTGGCCAGACCGTGCCCGTCATTGACCGCACCACCGGAGAGATCCATGAGGCGCAGGTCTTTGTCGCGGTGATGGGCGCATCCAATTACACCTATGCCGAAGCCACCTGGAGCCAGACATTGCCGGACTGGATCGGCTCTCACACCCGGGCCTTCCAATACCTGAAGGGAGTTCCGGAGTTAGTGGTTCCCGACAATTTGAAATCGGGCGTTACCAAGGCCCACCGGTACGAACCGGACCTCAATCCAACTTACCAGGATATGGCTGCCCATTATGGGATCGCCATCGTTCCCACGCGCGCCCGTAAGCCTCGCGACAAGGCCAAGGTGGAAGGGGGTGTGTTGATCGTCGAGCGCTGGATCCTGGCGGCGTTGCGCCATCACCAGCACTTCTCACTGGGGCAACTCAACGCCACCATACGTGAGCTGCTGGAGCGGCTGAACACCCGACCCTTCCGCAAGTTACCCGGCTGCCGGCGCGACCACTTCGAACAGTTGGACAAACCGGTGCTACAGCCATTGCCCGCAGAGCCTTATGTCTACGCGGAGTGGAAGAAAGCCCGGGTCCACATCGACTACCACGTGGCCATCGACGGGCATTACTACTCGGTGCCCTACACCCTGATCAAGAAAGAGGTGGAGGTTCGCATCACTCACAACACCATCGAATGCTTTTACCGGGGCAACCGGATCGCCAGCCACCGGCGCTCCGACCAGAAGGGACGGCACACCACCATCGCCGCGCACAT